>CAZTZL010000032.1:0-34300 GCA_964617625.1 uncultured bacterium | reverse complement strand
GTAATATCAGTGACGATGCCGAGTATGGCTTTCCCGCCTTCATAGTCCATCAGTTTGGTCGAAATGATCGCATCAATCCTGTCGCCGTTTTTTGTAAGTATAAGATATTCGTACGGTTGTACTTCATTGCCACTCAAGTGCTGTTTATAATTGGCCCGGATAAAATCATGGTGTTCGGGAGCGATAAGATTGATAAAACTGAACTGAGGAGAATATAATTCCTCTCTCGTATACCCAGTGATCTCTTCACACTTTTTGTTGGCATATACGACTCTTCTTTCTTTATTAATAAAGATCATATTGGGAGACTGCTCTGCCAGTGTCCTGAATTTTTCCTCACTCTCCTGTATTGCTGTTTCAGCCCGTCTCCTGTCTGTGATATCAATGACGGTTCCCCGCCAGCCCTTGTGCTGCCCATCGGAAAATATGGGTACTGAAAATACTATCACATTGATTTCATTTCCATCCTTTTTTATTGCCACATACTCATTGCCGGATTCAATTTCGCCTTTTGAAATTTTCTGCATGCTATCAATAACTCTTTTATATTCATCGGGCGGAAACAACTGTTTTATATTCACGCCCAGCTTGAAATCTTTTTTCTTATAACCAAATATTTCCAGGCCGTGTTGATTGACAAAAGTAATATTTCCTTTTAGATCCATTTCGAAAACAACCTGGGGTAAAAGATCGACCAGCTCCCGATACTTTCTTTCACTTTCACGCAATGCTTTTTCGGATTGTTTTCGTTCCAGTGCATTCGCAATGAGCTCTCCTACAATCCTTAACAGAGCAATAATATCCTCTGGCCAGAACTTCTCTTCCTGTACCGAATCGAAACCAAGAAATCCAACAACATGTCCGGTATAGACCATCGGAACCATGATGAGGGATTGTATTCTCTCTCTTTGGAATTCGAGTTTTTCCGGGTCTGCCTCCACAGGCAGATCGGCAACGCGCGGGACATGAATTGTTTTAGATTTTTTGATTCTATTTATACTCCACTGGTAAGAACTTACAGGTATATTTTGAATCTGCTCTATCTGTGGTGTGATTCCTTCAACACACCACTCATGGGTATTGCTCATGCTTGTTCTGTCATCATTGAATAAAAAGATATAACTGCGGTCCACACGGGTAAATTCACCGATCGATCGCAGAACCTGGCTGATCCCGATATCGATTTTCTCCAGAGGAAGGTTGGCCAGAAAAATGGATATTGAAGTAACGCGCCTTTCAAATTCGGATCGGTAAATCAGCGCTTCTTCCGTTCGCTTTCTCTTTGTAATATCACGCCATATCCCCTGGACAATGCATCTTCCCTTAATAGAAATCGAACTGGCACTAACCAGAATATCCCGTATCTCTCCCTTCTTCGTTTTGTGTTTAGTTTCAAAGGTAACAGCTCCTTCCCTGATGCATTTCTTCAAATGTTCCAAAATCATTTCATCAGATTCGATAATCTCAAAGTCCGATATTCTGAGTTCTTTAAATTCCTTACGGGTATATCCGAGACTTTTGTGTGCCCGGTCGTTAAACTCTACCACAGCTCCGGTATCAGGATCAATCAGTACAATCGAGTCTGCTGCACCCTTAAAAATAGCGTGATAACGTTCCTCCGATTCCCGCAGGGCCTCTTCTGTCAGTTTGCGTTCGGTTATATCGTTAATCAAGTTTAAATATGCCGGTTTTCCCTTCCAGTCGATAATGATCGAATCCGTTCTCACCCATTTGATCGTTCCGGTTTTATCGACAATTCGTATTGTTTGAATAAATGGAATTTTCTTTCCCGTCAACCTCTTTTGATTTCGATATATGGCGCCATTTTGATCATCAGGATGAATAAATTCAATGAACGACTTGGACAGAAGTTCTTCTCTGGAGTATCCGGAAATCTCCGAGGCCTTTGGATTAACAAATACAATCATCCCCTCACTGACAACTACAATTGCCTCGCCGGCATGATTTACGAGATCCCGGTATCTTTTCTCGCTATCCTGAAGAGCCTTCTCTGCCTGTTTTCGATCCGTGATATCTTCTACCATTGCTAAAAATGCGATGACTTTTCCATGATCATTAAAATGGGGAATATAGCTTGATTTGACCGTTCGTAATTCACCATTTTTATAGGCTACATTTTCATAAGTGATTTCTTTTCCTTGAAGAACAGATCGTATGTGTTTCACGGCCCTTCGATACGATTCTTCATTAAGCACATCTTTCACCTTTTTCCCGATCATCTCATCTTTTGATAAACAATACCAATCCGCATAAGCCTGATTGACATAGACATAATATTGGTCTTTATTCACATAGGCAAGAAGTCCTGGAATTTTATCGATGATTAATTTCAGCGGTTCTTCATTTCCCATCCTGACAATATTTTTACACAAACCGCTTGTTTCTTCGCTGGACTGCTTTTTCGTTTCCGAATGATCTTCTTTCATAAACAGGTTCTTTCTATTGACGTATTATTCTTTTGCTTTGAATGTGAGTGTGAATCGTGTCCCCTGTTTTCGATCCAGAATTATTTTGCCATCAATCTGCTCTGTAAGAATATTTACCAGTTGCATCCCGAGAGACTTGGTATCTTTTATATCCAACGTATTGGGTACTCCGATTCCATCATCTTCAACAGTCAATTTGCAGGTTTGATTTTTTAATAGCCGAAATGAAATCCGAATCGTTCCTTTTTTTTGGCCGGGAAATCCGTGCTTTAAAGCGTTTGAAACCAGTTCATTTAATATTAATCCGCAGGGGATGGCGGTCGTTAATCCCAATCCAATATTTGCAATTTTTAAATCCAGATCGATACGGTTCATTACAGAATAAGTATGATACAATTTCTCGACCATTGTTTCAATAAATTCTTTAATATGAATCGTCGCAAAATCTTCGGATTGATACAACTGCTCATGAACCAGAGCCATTGAATAAATCCTATGATTGGCTTCCTTGAACGCTTCGACAGAGGCCTCATCCTTCAATTTGTCTGCTTGAAGATTGAGCAGACTGATAATTACCTGCAGATTATTTTTCACGCGGTGGTGAATCTCTTTGAGAAGAACTTCTTTTTCCTTCAAACTTTTTTTGATCTGCTCTTCAGATCTCTTCTGATCTGTAATATCGCGAAGTACAGTCAAAACATGTGTTACTTTATCATTCTCCATGATCGGGATTTTTTTCATTTCAGTGATATATTTTTTTTCTCCAATAAAAAAGGATTCTTCGGTAATCATTATTTTTCCCGATTGAATGACTAACTTGTATTCACTTTTCACTTTCTTAGGAATAAATGAAAGAACATCAAACATGGGATATCCGATAACATCGGCGTCCCAACCCGATTCCTGACACCAATCAATCAGAACGGAGTTCATCAATACAAAACGCAATTTAGTATCCACAACATGAATGGCATCCGCCATGGCATCCAGCGTAATTCGATACTGCATTTCAGATTGTTCCAGTGCTTTCTCAGCCTTCTTTTGTTCTGTAATGTCCTCTCCCGAACTTAAAGTTCCAAATATGTTTCCTGATTTATCTTTTATAATCGTATTGTGCCAGGCAATGATGCGTTCATCGCCGTTTTTACTAACAATCGAATTCTCAAAGTATTCAGTTGATTCGATATTTCCGGATATTATCTCATTAAAATTTGTTTTTACTTCGGATAGATCCGCTTTGGGTATAAAATGATCAAACCAGTTTTTTCCAATAATTTCTTCTTCCGGATACCCAAGCAGTTCGCACCCCTTTTTATTGATTAAAACCACTTTTTGATCTTTGTCTATCAACAGCAGCATCACACCAGCCACATCGAGATATTGCTGTGCCTTGTCCCTTTCCAGTTTTAACTCTTCTTCCACTTTTTTTATTTCTGTAATATCAAATGTAGTTCCGAGCAAACGAACCGGCTTTCCCATTCTGTCCCACTCAATTGCCTCGCCCCTTGAGAAAACCCATAGCCACTCTCCGTTTTTTTTCCGAACACGATATTCTGTTTCATAGATCGTTGTTTGACCATCGATATATGCTTTTAAATTTTTATAATGATTCAACGAATCTTCTTTATGAATGAGTTTCGAAATCGCATCGATTTTCTTCTCAATTTCATGAGAATCATAGCCAAGCATTCTTGTCCATCTTTCCGTATAGGAAAAATCTCCGGTAATCAAATTCATTTCCCAGGCGTCAGCCTTGCTGCTTTCCAAAGCCATTTCAAGATGCTTCCGGTTCTCTTTTAAATTTTCTTCTATCTGTTTCTGTTTGGTAATATCCTCAATCGTAGCCACTACACCATCCACTTTTCCTACTTCATCAAAGATTGGAGTAGCATTTACCGAAAGTAAAGTATAATTCCCGTCCGTCGATTTGATTTCATGCATGACATTGTAAACCGATTTACCCGTTTTCATTACCTGTTCAAAAAACAACGCTTCGTCCAGAAAAGAATTCGCATGAAAATCTGCGACCCGCCACTTAAAATTACCATTTATTTGGCTGGTTACCCTGTACTTTGAAATACCCAGTATCTTTTCGGCCTTCGAATTTGCAAATGTGATTTTTCTTTCCCGGTTCATCATCACAATGCCGGCAGGGCTGGTTTCAACAATGCGCATTAAAAGATCGTGGCTTCGAAGGTGTTCAAGAGCTATTTTCTTTTTATCTGTAATATCACGGGCAATTCCCTGAATCGCATACGGCTTTCCGCTTCTATAAATGAGATATCCCGCAACATCTACCCAGACAAACTCTCCATTTTTCTTTCGAATTTTATACTCGGCAGGTGTCTTTTGAAAGCCATATTTAATAATTTCCTCAATATTCTGATTGGCCCTCGAGAGCTGAAACTCATCCAATAACGAGGAAATTTTAAGAGTGGCAATTTCGTTTTCATGATAACCGGCTAAATCCAGTGCAGCTTGATTTGCATCTAAAAATTGACCTTTAAAATCGTGAATGTACAAACACCATACAGAACTATTATATAGAGCTTTGTAACTCTCTTCATATTCCAGGGGTGGACTTTTTGAGAATTTTGCCCTCTTATTGCTCTTTTTAAGACGATTGATCTCTCCTTGCAGCTTCTTCAATTCACCAACGAGCTCCTGTTTTGTCATTTTTTCATCCATCATTTGTTAAGCTCCGTTTTCCTCACTTGTTCGATTAACGGTAAGAATTATTCGGATGCACATGTCGGATAATTAAAATTGACCATTGCCTGTCCTTCTATCGATGTTTTCAAGCGATTCTCAATACGATGCTGCATAAAGGGGAACGGTGAAAAGCTGCCTTTTTTCAACTTTGTATCATTTGCCATATAATTGTTATACGTTTTAATACACAATCTGTATGGATATTTATTGATAAGTACAATTAAAATCCGATAAAAAAAGAATCGAATGCGGACAGAATAAGAAACCAAAACTGCAAAAGAAAGAAATACACACCTGCTGAAAATCCCGGTCTTTTTGGAAAACGATAATACTGTTGCAGATGCCTGTTTTTTTTAATAGTAATAAATGATTTCTTTTTTAGCAAGAGAAAAAACACAAACAGGATTTTTTTTGAAGGCCACAGCTTGTTTTTCAATACAAAACGGTGTTTATTCGGAAAGTTTTTATTTAAAATAAAATTTTGTCAATGTATCAATATAAGTTTTAAAACTAAATTTCGTTCTGATCCGTTCTCTGCCTGCTTTTCCATGACGTTCTCTCAACTCCGGATCCTGTATATATAGCATCAATTTTTCAGCTAATGGCTCAGCATGGCCGGGTGGAACAAGAAAACCGGTTTCACCATCAAGAACAATATCCGGAACACCTCCGCTCCGGCATGCCACTACAACCACTTCCATAGCCATCGATTCGAGTACTATATTTCCGAGTGATTCTTCGTGCGATGGAAAGGCCAAAACATCCATGGCTTTCATCACTCTTGCCATGTCTGAACGAAATCCGGCAAACACAACATTTCTATTGTGAATTATTCTTTTTGACAGTCCCACAATTTGGTGATAATATTCTTCTTCCCCATAACTCGGACCGCCAACTACAAGAAACTGAACCTGGTGTTTAAATTTTTCGGAAATGATATTCGCAGCTTGAAAAAATTCCCGATGTCCTTTCCCCGGTGAAAAACGACCCACCATACCGATAACAAGACTTTCCGCATTCAATCCCAATTCTTTCCGGATGACTGTTCGATCATACATTTTGGGATTGAACTGATTTAAATCGATTCCATTGTGAAGCAACTCGACTTTTTCTTCAGGAACCGGACAGGTATTCAGCACGCTTTGCCGAATATAGTTTGAAATAGCAAATATTCGTTCAAGCCGGTGGTAAAGATATCGATGCAGCAGGTCCTTTTTCTTCACACCGCTGGCCATGCGTTTGGTGAGAAAAAGTCTTGCTTTCGATTTAGCGATTTGCATTGCGGGAACAAGCATCTGCAAGTCATGGGACAAATGGGTATGAATCACGGCCACAGGAAAATTCTTTAAGAATACCTTAATCCTTTTTATTGAGGGAAAGGTTTTCCCCTCCGCATTAAAAAAAGGCCGGACCACCAGATGATTTTTAATACCTTCACTTTCAAGCCGGGAACCTTTCGCGCAGAGCAGAATTACATCCAGGCCCCGTTCCTTGAGCCCGAGAGCCGTTTTAAGAGTTTGCATCTCAAGACCGCCCCAGGATCTGGAACCACATGATTGAATAACTCTCATTTAAAACCTTAAGTTGTTGGTTTTTATTTTATAGTATTTAGTCTCTAGTTTCTGTGCCCCGTTCCACCTTTCCGTCCCCCAGTCTTACTGTCTCCAGTCTCCGGACTCCTGTTTACTGTTTACCGTTCTGCATTCCCCATGCCCTGTTAAATGTGTTTTAAACTTGAGGGGTTTTCATCAAAGATTTCACCCATTCCCGTTTTTTCCACAGAACACAGCCCCCTTCCATCGGCATCAATTCTTCAGGATATTGGCGAATATTAAAAAGCAAATCAGATTGCAGTGCTTTTTTGAGAGACATCTCGCGAATATTACTGTCTGAAAAAGGTGCAAACGGACACGGTTCCAGATTGCCGTTTGCATTGATATGGACAAATCCCCGGCCGGCTGCCAGACAACCCCCAACTTCCGCTTCTCCTCCCGGTACCGCCATAAAAAGGGCTGGCCACCTGGCCTGATACCTCTTCATAAGAGACATCAATTGACTTCTCTGCTCGAGTGTGACTATCCAGTCTTCAGTGCCTTCCTGAATGGCTGTATATTCCAAATAGAGAAAAAACTGGCTTCCCACATCAACATGTTCCCGGACAAAATCGGAACTTGTTAATAGTGAAAATGTTTTTCTTGTAAGGGTCACGGATGTTCCAAAAAAAATACGATTTTCACGAAGTTTTGTGGAGAGATCAAGAATGGATTGATAAACACCTTCTCCACGTCTTTCGTCCGTTTCCTCCCGATACCCCTCAATACTGATCAGTGGAACAACATTTCTTTGCCGTTTCAATCTCTGAATCATTTGATCGTTGATTAATATCCCATTGGTAAAAACCAGAAAAATAATTTCAGGATGAGCGCGGGTGATGTCGAGCAACTCTTCTCGAATAAACGGCTCTCCGCCGGCAACCACAAAAAAAGAAACTCCCAATTCACTCGCTTCCTGGACGAATCTTTCAACTTCCTGTCTGCTCATTTCCCCGTCCGGATTCGGGTGCAGCGCCTGTGCGTAGCAACCCCGGCACTTGAGATTACATTTTTGTGTAATACTGTAAATAATAATCGGCGGAACCTGAATACCCTCTTTTTCATAGACGGCTCTTCGGCGGGCCGATTGATAAAAATATCTCACCGTTTTAAAGAATTGAACCGCCTGACCGGGATTGTTGAAACTTTTTTTTACCGCATTGAGAAAAAAGACAATTAATGCTTTGTGCAACCGAATACTGAAAGGATTTTTCAATTTCATTTACATCTTCCTTTACTGCTTTTATTCATTTGCAAAATTGAGCTTTTATATTGCTCAAAATATTTAATAATGTCAAGGAGATTTTTGGATAATTTTGTAATTGACTATTTTCAAGCTTCGCCTTATATTTTGATAGTTTACGGGAACAGCCACAAAAAGGTACATCCATGATTTCCGGTACATATATCGCAGATAATATCAAGGGCTGATTATATTTTGTATAATTTTTCTCGTACAGAAACGGGTGCACGATGAGTGAAAAACTGATTGATAAAAATTTGAACCGGTTACTTGGGTGGACACCTGTTCGGGAACTTCCAAAAAAGCCGCGCATCGTCATTTTCAGCGATTTGCATATGGGCAATGGAAAACGTCGGGACGACTTTTTAAAAAATGGCTTGTTATTTAAAACCATTCTGAAAGATTATTATCTCAAGAACGATTACGAAATAATTTTGAATGGCGACATCGAAGAACTCCAGCGATTCTCGCTGAAACAAATCCGCATGTACTGGGAACCTGTCTACGATCTTTTCTATGAATTTGATAGAAAAAACCGATTTTACAAAATCATCGGCAATCACGATTACAACCTGCTTCTGCTGCCGGAAAGTGAAAGGGAATTCAAACTTTATTCGGCACTCCGATTCAGCTACAAAGGCCACGATATGCTGATCTTTCATGGCCACCAGGCCTCTCCTTTTTATGAGAAATACAATGCACTCGCTGAATTCATGCTGAAATATGTTATGAATCCCCTGCACATTCAAAACCGATCCCCGGCATATGACAGTGAAAAACGGTATCGGATCGAAAAACGGGTTTATCAATTTTCAAACCGGAACAAGATTATATCGATTATCGGGCATACCCATCGTCCCTTGTTCGAATCTCTCTCAAAAATCGATTTTCTGAAATTCAAAATAGAACACCTCTGCCGGCAGTACAGCGAAGCCGGCCGAAAAGAAAAACAAATGATTGAAAAAGATATTGTCATTTACAAAGAAGAGATGAAACGGGCGACTAAAAAAGAAAGAAAAACCGGAATACGGAGCAGCCTCTATGACAGCACACTCACGATTCCCTGTACCTTTAATTCGGGAAGCGGCATCGGAAAACGCGGTATCACGGCTATCGAGATTACGGAAGATCAGATCCGGCTGGTGCACTGGTTCGACAAAAGGCGCAGGAAAAAATATTATAATCATTACGAACACAAACCTGAACGCCTCGGCCAAACCCACTTTTACAGGATGATTCTCGAACAGGACTATCTGGATTATATTTTTACGCGAATCAAACTGCTGGCATAAATGCATTGATATAATTTTTTAATTCATAGGATGGACCACAGGCCCCCGCTCAACTTTATTCAAATACCACTCTAAATCTCTTCTGAAGGGGATACTTTTTTCTCTCACTTTGAAGAACTTGTCCCGGCAATCTTTCAGCCGGGGGCAATCCTCCGATCCCGAAGCTTCGGGATGAGGTAGAAGGGTGTTGTTTCCCCTGGAGGGGAAATCCTCATCTCTGCTGAGAGCTTATCCCGGCAATTTCTTAGCCGGGATAAAGGGGTGTCCTCTCCAAGCTCAAGAAATTTTCAAGAAAATGTAAATTTCACTTGACATTTCAAGATAATTTTGTATATTAATGTCAAGCATGCTTTACAAAGAGACCGAGTATGATGAATGAAAAACTCATCAATCATGTAAAGGACCATCGAAAACAAATGGGCATCACACAGGAAGAATTGGCCAAACGCGTCGGTGTATCGCGGCAGAGCATTATTTCCATCGAACAGGGAAAATACATACCCAGTCTGCCGCTGGCGCTCAAATTGCGCAAATTATTTGGATGCTCGACAGACGCCCTGTTCAAATTGATCGAATAAATATGGACCGGAACTGTCCGATGATCATTTTCAGCAGATGAATAAATTTAATTTGAATAACAATTACCCGGAGGTTGTATTATGATACTCAGAAAATATTTAAAAAGCGGTGATTACCACATGATTCTCGGTATTGGTCAGCTCTGCTTGGCCATCAGTGTTCTCGGGCTGCTCATTTCAACAAGCCGCATCATCAAACTCTTGATTACGAATGAATCCTGGTTGAATTTTACCGAGGGTTTCTTTCTGGGACTCTCTATCTCGATTCTATTTCTTTCGGCCATTTTCAACATCAAAGGGCTCATCCTTCTGAAAAAATCCCGTACAGGAGATAAAACCCATGGATGAACGCGACATAATGCATCGTTACAAAGCATCCCGTTGGACGCTGATAGTCGGTCTCGTGGCCATCTTTATTTCGTTCCAGGTCAGCTATTTCGCGGACCATCTAATCCGATGGGATTATTTGATTATTCTTATTTTAATGCTCATCGCCAAAATAACGGCCAGATTTATTTTTAAAAAAACCAACTGACCCGAAAACCAAAAGTCACACCGGCCATACATCCGGTGTGACCGGATCCTCTGATTATCTCATAGAAAAATCATTGCACTCCTGAATTTCTTCTTGATTTCTTCGTAAATTACCATTATTTTAAAACCACTTATAAGTTAATGAATCGGTTCTTGATATTCGCAACTACGATAAAACACAATTGAAATTATCTCTGAATGTGTCTGACAGGTAATTAATGTTATTCAATTCCATCCATTTTTTAATTTTCTTCCCTGTTGTGGTCATTTTCTTTTTTCTCATCCCTCAGCGGCAAAGGTGGATTTTTCTCCTAGCAGCCAGCTATTACTTTTACATGTGCTGGAAAATGGAATATATTTTTCTAATCATCGCTTCCACACTGATTGATTATTTTGCCGGAATACGGATGGAAAACGTAGTACGTTCAAAACGTACCAAATACCTTCTTTTGAGCTTGGCCGCCAATCTCGGTCTTCTGTTTACCTTTAAATATTTCAATTTTTTCAATGGGGCTTTCCGGAGCGCTTTTCAACATTTTAATATTGTCTATCACATTCCCAACCTTCGGGTATTGCTTCCGGTTGGCATCTCCTTCTATACTTTCCAAACGCTCAGCTATTCAATTGATGTATACCGCGGCGAGCGAAAAGCAGAAAGACATTTGGGTATTTTCGCTCTCTACGTCGCATTTTTCCCGCAATTGGTAGCAGGTCCCATTGAACGGTCTACACGTCTGCTTCCTCAGTTTTATGAAAAACACTCTTTTAACTATCAGCGACTTATGGATGGATTCATTTTAATGGTATGGGGATTTTTCAAGAAAATAGTCATTGCGGATCGTCTTGCCGTGGTTGTGAACCATGTTTATAACAACGTGTCGGATTTTTCCGGATTGTCATTTCTCATTGCTTCATATTGTTTTGCTCTTCAAATCTACTGCGATTTTTCAGGATACTCAGATATCGCCATCGGTTCGGCAAGAATTATGGGATTCGATTTGATGAAGAACTTTAACCGGCCCTATTTTTCAAAATCGATATCTGAATTCTGGAAACGATGGCACATTTCACTTTCCACATGGTTCAGAGATTATCTGTATATACCATTGGGAGGTAATCGTGTAAAAAAGTGGCGATGGCATGTCAATATTATGATTGTCTTTCTTTTAAGCGGCATGTGGCACGGCGCAAACTGGACTTTTCTGATATGGGGGGGGCTGCACGGCTTTTATCTGGTATTTTCAACTTTTACTCATAAGTTGCGCCAAAAAATATCATCCCTGTTCCTTCTTGACCGTTTTGTCTATGCTAAAAAGATATTTGCCGTGATCATTACTTTTCACCTTGTTCTTCTTGGATGGATATTTTTCAGAGCCAACAGTTTATCAGACGCTTTTTATATTCTGAAACATATTTTCAGCTCGTTCAGTATTAATATTCCGACATTCGGTCTAGACCAATCACAGTGGTATACGGCCCTGTTGGCTGTTGCCGTACTCCTCATTGTCCATTTTGCGGAAAGAAAAAACAGCCTTTCGAATATCATTCGTTCACAGCCATCGATTCTGAGATGGTCTCTATGCTTCTTTCTGGTCATTTTTGTAATTACGATGGGTTATTATGATTACTCCCTGCAATTTATTTATTTTCAATTTTAAAAGCGGTTCTGTATGCCATTGTATTTAAAGAATATATCGATAATCGGCCTGTCGCTCCTCATTGCCTTGTGTAGTGCGGAAGGACTTTTACGATTAATAAATTATCCCTCCATTCAGGACGAAGCCTACTTTTTCGGTTTTTACGGTACACCCCCCTATTTTCAAAAAATAAAAATTAATGATCGATATTTTTATCAAACCAATCCTAAAAAAGACATTCAGGCCAACACCTTTCCTGTTGTTAAATCTGACAGCACATTCCGTGTTTTTGTCCTTGGAGGATCGGTCGCATACGGGGAGGCATTTGGAGCCAGCGGATCCTTTGCATACTGGATGCAAAAGCGGCTGGAGGCCTATTACCCTGAACGGAAATTTGAAATCATCAATTGTGCGCGAAAGGGATTTGGATCCTGTCGCGTAAAAAACATTTTTGATGAAATTATCGGGTACGATCCGGATCTCATTATTCTTTTTCTGGGAAACAACGAGGCCCGGGATGATCGTTTTCACAGAAACGAGATTAATATTGAAATCAGACCCCGTTTAAAAAAAATAAAGCATGTGTTGGATCACAGCTACCTGTTCAGGCGGTTATTTCAATTGGTGATCAAAAAACGCATCATCTCATTCGGACAGGAGGTATTGGACACTATAATGAAACCCGACGTGTTTGATCCAGAAATCTTCACACCACAGATTGAACATGTAAATTCCATACGCAGCATTTTGGATGTTCAATATGGCGGGTTGTGGATATCGAAACTTGACACATCGGACATTCCGCATCGGGATCGCATGCAGCCATTTCTTCAGCAATTAAACCGGGCCGATCAATGGCATCCCAAATTTAAAAGAATCTTTCTTCTAAATATAAACCATATGATCGATCAATGTCAGGAAAAACATGTTCCACTTCTTTTCCTCGGACGCGTCAGAAATTTTTATTATAACAGAGATGCGCGTCTCCTTTTTGATTATTATGACGATACGAATCAGATTTTAAAATCATTATCCCAAAAGCGAAATATCCCTTTGGTTAATTTATTATCGGTTTTTTCATCACTGAATTCAGAAGAAATCGGATATAATTATTTTCTTGATTCAATTCATCTCAATTTACTTGGCAATCAGATTATTGCCAAAGCTGCCGTTTCAACGTTTATTCAGATGAATCTGCTTGATCAAATTCCCCCTTCACATCTTCAAGCGCTGGAGAAATCTGTGGATTTAAATGAAACAAAAGCCCGTGCAAATTATACATACAATTCAAGTTACTTTGCTTCTATTGGCTGGCAGAAGTTGATCTGTTTGAACAAGGCCAGTTCCAGGAAGCAGGCAGAAGAGGATATTGTCAGGATTGCTTCCAAAGCCATCGAACTTGATCCAAAGGACATGGAAGCCTGCATGTTACTGGGCACTTTTGATGTCATGTACGGCAATGTACAAATGGCAGAACAAGTATGGGAAAATATGAAGTCAAATTTTAATCCATGAGGAAAGTGTGATAATTGCCCACTGCCAATTCAAAAATCCGAACCAACAACCAATTTTATTCTGACGACTGATCTTTCCGCTTGTTAAACAAATGCAGGACAATCAATAAAATACCAGCCAGTATCATCAGGATCGGCCAATAGTCACCCAGATCATGCGTGATAAAAAGAAATATAATCCCAAGGCCTGTTAATATACCTGCAGGGATAAGCAGGTCCTTGTCTTTCATTCCTCTAAAATAGATGGCAATAAATCCGGCAGCCGGCGCGATGATAAACAACGGCCAGAGATTGGCCATGTGGTACCAACCCGCAAATGTGCAATAAAAGAAAAGAAGAGCGATGACAACGAGGATTGAACCGGGCATGAGAAGCCCGACATTTTTTCGGTCATAAAAATAACCGATGCAAAAAGCCAGACCCGCGATCAATGGAAATAAAGGCCACAGTTTTTCCATACCGACCCGGCTGAAATTTCCAATCAGAAAAACCACTCCGATCACGACCAGAAATACTCCCCAGACAAACGTCCCTTTCGGCTTTTCCATTGTCTTCTCCTGTCATTAAAATGTGCCTACTCTCTTTCAACATTTAATTCACCCAATCCGGGTGTGATGCGGAGAGAAAATTTCCTTTTCTCAGTCTTATAATTTTCTGTAATATAATATCGTCCGCGCCGGTAAAATGAGGAATCGATGTCTTTTTGAGATAGAAATCCCAACGCACTACCCACAAACATGCGGACACCGATATCCGATGGAAGAAAAACTTCCGTCTCGCCTATATCGAGATCGACTTTTGCCATACTTTCATCCAGTATGGCGCCGTGGAAATATACCTTTATCTGTCCGATGCCCCCGTTAATTTCCGCTCTCTCGAACCGGGCATTCCCCAAATCCAACAGTTCCATTTCTCCGACTTTGTTGTGTATATCCAAAAATTCCATGACAATGGGGTTGGGTTCCTGAAACTGGATTTTTACCTCGCCGGCCCAATTATTGAGACTGAATTCTTTCAAGCGGAGCCCACCCAATTGCATGCTCGTCTCACCCGCTTTTAGTTTCGTGTCGAGATAGATATCGACTCCGTCCGGCAGCAATACTTCCAACTCGGCCATGTCTTCATCGTCTTTGTCGTTTTTAAATGACCATTTTTTCCAATCGCGTTTATCCAATGAAATCCTGACACGATTTTTTTCCTCAAAAAATTGATATCTTGATCTAAACATCTCAATGTCATAATGAAAGGTTACCTTTCCTTCCCTTTCACTCTGACTTTTCGCAACCGATATTTCTCCGGCATCCACATCAATAAAAACCTCGAGCGGATCCGCGGTAGAAACTTTGAACGATTCCTCTCTTGTTTCCAGAAAACCGTGTTCTTTTGCCGAAAGAAATCCGCATACGACAATCTGTAAACAGATCAGGAAAAATAAATGTTTTCTCATCGATCCCTCTTTTTTTGAAAAATTAAATTTTATGATTTACGAGTAATCAACAACCAATTATGATTTTCGAAATATGTGTTTTTATTTTTTCCCGAAAATCGAACATCATCATTCATGATTGATTATTCATCTTTTCTAGAAGGTTCTATTTATACGTAAATAAAAGACAAATGGTTTATGTCCGGTATCCGTTCGTCTCGCAATTTCGAAACGAATGTTGTTATCCCGATCGGCCAAGGCCAGGCCGACATCGTTCTTTAGATTGGAAAACGAAAATTGTCCAAATCCCCCGAATAGTCCGATACCCTGATCAACACAATCAACCCACCCGATATCAGTAAATAAAATAAAATTGAAATTCTCCAAAATACCCAGATCCGTTGTGCTGTATAGTTCCTCCGGTCCCAGCCGGTATTCAATCTGTGTTAAAAACATCCGGTTTCCGCCGATCTGTTTGGAACCGAGAGGAAATGCTTTAAACGGAAATCCCCTCAATGTTCCGATCCCGCCCAGTTGAAAACTCTTTTGCCAGAGAAGATCTCTGTGAATGGAACCCAAACGAATACGAATATCGACACCGCTCCCGCCACCCAGAGGCTGGTATCTTCTAACATCAGCTAACCATCTGTCAAAATCGGCTTCTCCTCCAATACCCCTGCCTGCATATTCACCCTCAATCTGAATGTACCATCCCCGCTTGGTATGCTTCAAGCTGTTTCGGGAATCAAAAGCCCACCGGGCACTTACACTCCTCATGTCGAGGGCCGGCATGGCCGGATTTTCACGAAAGTGTTTTTTACTGCCGAAGAGGGACCAGTTAACTTCCTTTTCAAGGGAATCATAAGCTTCATAGTGATATGCGATATTCATTTTAATATACGTATCGACAGCCTGATCCAAATAAAAGCTGTATCCCTCCCGCAAATAAAAATCATGAAAATCCTCTTTTAAAAAGAAAGCCGCCAGGGAGTTTTCCATGTCCGGGATGAACCATCGATCCTGTGTATCGATTGTGTGATGAAACTCGCCTCCTATGATCATCCGATTTTTTGTAAAAGAACCCTTTTCAAGACCGATTTGGTACTCAACCTCTTTTTGCCCGAAACTGTATCCCGTAAATCCGTAAGGCAGAGGCGCGGAAAGGTTTTTTTTACGGATATTTTCCTTGCTCACACCTGCAGCCAGGAAAATACCCTCGACACGGTTGTATCGAAAAATAAAATGGGAAGGCATCTTGTCCTCTCCCCAGTCTTCATCCCATTCCTCATCCCAATCATCCTCCCACACCCCCTGCTCTGTCCGGGCCTGATGTTTCAGCTTGATTTCATCATTTGCCGTTGCACGAATTTGGAAAAATAATCCCGAAAATATAAAAATATAGATAAACATGTGAATATTATGCCGCACTGCTTCTCTATTCATGATAACCTCCTTGAATGATCGATAGTTTTAAAATAAATTGATAGAGTCTATATTAAATTATGTACTAAACTTTGGTAAAAATTCGAATATTCAATTATTTTAAAATTCCAAATGACAAATCCCAAAAGCTAAATAAAACCCAATTACCAAATTTCAAAAAACTTGTTAAAGCAGACAATCCCAAACTCTGACATGGATATTTATCACAATTCCTCATAATATCTATGGGTTAAGGATATTTTACAATGGTAGTCCATATCAATTTCTGTTTTTGATTTGTGTTTTGGCATTGATTTGATATTTTCCGCCCAAGGCGGATCCGCCTATGGCGGGTGATTTTGACATTTGATATTATTTATCACACAAATAATTATTCTGTTTCTTGATGAACACTTTTCGCCAGAGACTGTATTCTTGATGCATGCTGAACTGTGGCCTGAAAACGAATTACAGCTTCCTCCCCGTCATAAGTTTTTTCCAACACATGGGCCAGATTATAAATTTCAGCTAAAACCTTGGCTTCATGAACCGGAATCCGAATTTCTCCAACCACTTCATGGTCTTTTAAAAATTGGGTGATTTCCCTTCGGAGTTCCCCAAATCCGATCCCCTTGACCGCCGAAGTAAAAACTGCTTTTTGAAAACGCTGTTTAAGAGAAGAAAAATGATTTCTCTGATCAAGTAAATCAATCTTATTAAATACATAAATGACCGGTTTGTCCTGGATTCCCAAATCGCGGAGAACACCCTGCACGGAACCTATTTGTTCCTCAAAATGGGAATGGCTGATGTCGATAACATGCAGGAGAAGATCGGCCTCGATCGTTTCCTCAAGTGTACTGCGGAACGAAGCGATCAGGTGATGGGGAAGTTTCCGTATGAATCCAACCGTATCGATCAACAGCAATTTCTGATAATCGGGAATCGAAAAGGCCCGGATCGTCGTATCGAGAGTGGCAAAAAGCTGATTCTCGACAAAAACCTCCGCATCCGACAATGCATTGAGCAGACTGGATTTGCCCGCATTGGTATACCCCACAAGTGCGATTTTTTGATGATCCCACCTGTGCTTCCGGCGCACACTTCTCTGTTGTTCGATTTTTTTTAAATCGGATTTCAATCGATCGATCCGCTTTCGAATCATACGGCGGTCCGATTCTAACTGCGTCTCTCCCGGCCCCCGCGTTCCGATACCGCCCTCCTGCCTCGAAAGGTGGCCCCATTGCCGGGTCAGTCTCGGCAGATAATATTCTAACTGAGCCAGTTCAACCTGTGTCTGCGCTTCACGTGTGCGCGCCCTCCGGGCAAAAATATCAAGAATTAACCCGCTGCGGTCAACCACTTTCCGTTCAAATTCATTCTCAAGATTTTTAACCTGCACTGGCGTCAGGTCCTCATCAAAAATAATCACCCGGGTATTGGTTTGAACAGCCTTCTGTGCAATCTCATGGACCTTCCCTTTTCCGATCAGTGTGGCCGGAGAGAGGGATCGTTTATCCTGAAGGATCCGATCCACAACTTCTGCACCAGCGGTTTCCGCGAGTAAAACCAGTTCATCCAGACTTTCCAATGTCCGGTCACGGGTCATTCCCGGCAGAGTGACTCCCACCAGAATCGCTTTTTCTTTTTCTTTCGGTTTATTGCTTTGGAAAATTCGTCTTTCCTTTTCTTCTATGACATTCTTTTCGTTGAATTGTCCTGAAATCGATTTTCCCGCATGATCAGCATTTCTATAATCAAAACCATCAGCCCGAATATTAACATTTCTTTCCACAATTCTCTTCCCCATCGAACTGCCGAAATTATTTCCTCCAGTTGATCATTTTTATGTACGATCCTGAAATCAATATGTTCGAAATAACTGTGCAGCGTTTTCTCGTCGATTACTCGAAAATCCGACTCTGCAGGATCAATGTTCACGGTTCTGATGCCGATCAAGTTCTTGTCTTCATAAAAACGATAAAATCCAGGCAAGGTTGTACTCGAAAAACCAAGGACGAATTGATCCCGTTTCATTTCGGGGAGAATTTTTATTTCACTCCCATCGGGAATCTCAACACAGTATTTTGACGCAACATTCCCCGTGTCTATACTCACAGTGATCGTTTCGCCCGATAGGATCGTTTTACTGCCTTCTGTCCCTTGAGAGAGATAAAGCACACTTCGGTATATCAGAGGTGCAAAAAGCGAAGAATAGGCCACGTCTGACCACTCGGGGTCGATACTGCTTGTGAATAAAAACAGTTTTCCTTTGCCGACGGAGATTTCTCCCAATAAACAGATCTTATCCTGCAGCGTCAACACAGATTCCGGGATTTTACCGATCAACTCGAGAACACGATAAAACCGGAGGGGCTGAAACTTTGCGGTCTCCGACTGGAAAACACCTTCGAACACCGGATGGCTGCTGTCAAGTGACCGCAACGGGAAATACCCCTGTGATCCCGTGGACTTTCCAATCTCTGCACCAAATTCTATCCCGGCCCACGGTTTCAGGCAGAACCGGTTGTAATTACTGATATCACTATTATTTCCCGGAACAAGGAAAATACCTCCTCCAGATTCAATAAACTGTTTTAAACGCTGGGATTCCTCCGATTGGAAAGAAGGATAATTCGAAATTAAAATCACATCTGCCCGGCTGACCTTATCGATCCAGCGCTCTCCATAAAAAGCCTGTTCAATTTTAAAAATTCCGGAATTCTCTCTTTGCGGACTGATAGCCAGTTCCAGCGGACGGGTGGATTCCCTGTCCTTTCCCAAAATAAGCACTCGAATCGTTTCGGGAACACGAAAAACCAGAAATCCTTCATTGTCCTGGGGAAAGTCATCTTCATCGATTTGGATTCTGCACCGGACCCAGCCTGTTTGAGCAATTTTAATTGGAAACACAATGCGCTGTTTTTCTCCCGGCTTCAGATCAATCACCTTTTGTGCCGTCACCTGATCTTCGATGAATGCCCGTACAAGAAGATCATGAATTTTGTGATTCCCATAATTGGCAATTTCTGCAAAAATCCTGACCGGTGTTTGCGGTTGAATAATTTGATTCTCGATCCCCATCTGCCCGACAGCAAGATTATTTAATTCTCCCTTTATCGGAAGAATGAAGAGACTAAAGTTCCATTTTTTATAAAAGGCCGAATCCGGGCGGGTGACAAATTCGCTGGCCTGCAGATCGGAAATTAAATAGATTTCTTTATTCAAATTTCGGGATCGAGCCAGAAGAGCCGAGGCGGCATTCAAGCTTTTTTCCATTTTCCCTTTTGCAAAACTTGATGGTTGACTTTCGATTCTTCTTAAAGCAATTTGAGGATCGTGCGTAAATCCAAATTCTCCTTCATGGGGATTTACTGTCTGTATTACCGCGACTTCATCTCCATTTTTCATGAATTCAAGAATATTTTTGACCCACTCGCTCTCCTGTCCGGGAAGCCCCTGTCTCATTGTGCTTAAAGAACGATCCATGATCAGTACAATCGAGTTCGATCCAGCTCCATTGCCTGAAATGGAATGAGAACGAATCGTCGGTCTGGCAAAACCCATCACCAAAAAAAGGATGGCAAGGCATCTTAAAATCAACAGAAGAATCTGGCGAAGCCTGATCCGTTTCAAGCGATAGGTATGCACCTGCTTGATAAATGCCGTGGTGCTGAACAAAATTTTCCTGATTTTTTGGCGGGCAAACAGATGGATAAGAACGGGGAGTCCGACTCCGATCAAGCCGAATAAAATAACTGTGTTTAAAAAGCCCAGCATCTATGTCCAATTAAAATGAAGCGGCAGATTGTTCTTGTTTTAAGGGATGATATTTGCAATAAAAAATTAGTCCCCGCTTTCTTTCTCGAACAGCTCTTTTTCCACAAGATCACAAATAATATGACCGACCGTCGCATGCCCCTCCTGAATTCTTGCCGTGATGTCCGAAGGAATATGCAAAATCACATCCGCGAACTCGGAAACAGGTCCGGATTTTTGTCCGATAAAAGCAATGGCGAACAATCCTCCCTGCTTGGCCTGATGCATGGCAAGTGCCACATTTTTAGAAGATCCGCTTGTGCTTAATCCAATTAAAATGTCCCCTTCCCTGCCGAGCGCTTCGACCTGCCGGGAAAACAGGGTTTCGAATCCGAAATCATTGCTCACAGCAGTTAAAATGGAGGTATCCGTGGTCAGCGCGATGGCCGGTAAAGCCGGCCGGTTCATCCGAAACCGGCATACCAGTTCCGCCGCAATGTGCTGCGAGTCGGCGGCGCTTCCGCCGTTACCGCAGAGAAGCACTTTCTTTCCATCCCGGAGAGCTCGAATTATACGCTCCGTAATTTCGAAAATAACGTCAGAGCAGGACTCTGCTATTTTTTGTGTAACCGCAACACTCGCATCAAGATGGCTTCGAATCATGGATGTTTTATCGATCATACGCATTTACCTTGAATTAAAAATTTTAAAGAGGGACCTTCGAATTTTTTTCATTCGTGAGTTCTCAACCGGCAGGGGAATCGGCGGAACGATTTCCTCTCCAATGACAGCCTTGTAAGGATTGTTTTTAAAAAGCAGGTCGGCTGTTTCCTCTCCCCATTGTTGGCGGACCAACTTGTACGCCCGGCTCAATTTAAGAGGCCGGTTTCTTGCATCATGACAATCCGAAGCGATAAAATGAACCAGCTGGTGGTCCATCATTTTAAATGCAATCTGTTTCACTCTTTTCCCGAACATGCCTGTCAGACTTCCGGCATTCATTTGTATAAGTATGCCGCGATGGACAAATTCAAAGGCAATTTTCGGTCTCTCCAAAATCAGGCTGTTTCGCTCCGGATGCGCCAGAATGGGAACTTTCCCTTTAAGTGAAAGCTGGAAAAAATAATCCTCTGCTTCTTTGGGAATTTCATTCAAAGGCAATTCAATGAGAACATATTTCCCGTTGTTATTCAGAGTAGCAATTCTGGATTCCGGAGGAATCCTGGTACCGCAGTAAATTTCAGCCCCGAGCCAGAGAGAAATCTTGAATGGAGATCTTGCTACTTTACTCTGAAGTTCATTGAATTTCTGTGTAAAATCTGCTTCTATCCGGCTGTCAAACCGGTCGAGAATATGAGAGGTACACACCACACCCCGTATTCCATCTTCAGCGCCTTTTTGCAGCATATAAAGGGATTCTTTCCAGCTCTGAGATCCGTCATCGACATGAGGAAGTACATGCGCATGAATGTCAATCATTAATTTGTCTCACCTGATGTTCAATCATTATGGGCTGCTTTTGCAAAATCCGCGATCAAGTGTTCGTTTTTTTTATTTTCAAGAATATTGCCGGTTACAACAAACGAAGCGCCCGCTTTAACTTTTTCCCGGGCCTCTTCCGGGCTGCAAATACCGCCCCCGACGATCAGTGGAACGGACACGGATTGCGATACGGCACGAATCATCGATTCCGGAACGGAATACTCGGCACCGCTGCCCGCTTCGAGATAGATGAACTTCATGCCGAGAAACTCCGCTGCAAGTGCATGCGCAACCGCAATCTCCGGTTTTTCTCTCGGTATCGGTTTGGTATGGCTCATAAATTCGGCTGCTGTGGTCTTCCCGGATTCGATAAGGACATATCCCGTGGATATGGGCTCAAGTTTCATGGCTTTTATTTTGGGTGCCGAGAGCACCTGTTCACCGATGAGATAGTGCGCGTTCCGGCCGCTGATCAGACTCAGAAAAAGAATCGCATCGGCATGGGAAGAAAGCTGCTGCCCGTTTCCCGGAAAAAGAATCACGGGTATTGAAACCGTCTCCTTGACAGCACGAATCAATTCATCAAACTGGTTCGAGAAAAGAAGACTTCCGCCGACCAGAAAACCATCCGCGCCGCTTTCCTCACAATGTTTGGCAAAAGAGACCGCATCCTCAAGCGGCTGTTTGTCCGGATCGATCAGGACGAGATATCCGGCTCCCTTGCGTTTTTTCAATTCCAGTAATTTTTCGTAAGTGCTCATCGGTTACTCAACCTATCAATTCTTTGATAATGTCCGGTGTTCGTTTTAACGCCTCATCCAACTTGGATGTATCCTTCCCGCCGGCCAAAGCTAAATGCGGTTTCCCGCCGCCACTGCCGTCCACGATCTCGGCGACCTTTTTAACAATATCCCCCGCTTTCAAATTTCTGGATCGAATCAAATCATCGGAAACCACGCAGAGCAGCTGCACCTTGCCGTCCATTTCCGCACCAAGTACGCCTACACCGGATTTCAACCGGTTTCTCAAATGATCCCCTAAATTCCTCAATTCTTCGACGCTTCCCGCCTTGATTTTAGAGACAACCACCTGAATATCGTTTATCCGGACTGCCTTGTTCAACATGGCATCCATATCCCCGTCCGCTGAGAATTTTTGAGCATCCTTGACTTTCTTTTCGAGGTTTCTTCTTTCTTCGATTAATTTTTCAACACGGTTTTCGATCTCGTCCTCCCTGCAGCGGAGCAGATTCACGATCTTCTTCAGAGCAGCTTTTTCTTCCCGGATCAATCGGTCGGCCGCTTCACCGGTCACTGCTTCGATTCTCCGCACGCCGGCTGCGATTCCTTCTTCACCCGTGATACGGAAATAGCCGATCTGGCCGGTACGGTCCAGATGCGTGCCTCCGCAAAGTTCCATGGAATAATCATCAATCTTGATGACGCGGACTTCTTCTCCGTACTTCTCCCCAAAAAGAGCTGTGGCACCCTGGGATTTGGCTTCATCCAAAGAAGCCGTGTACTTATCCACCGAATGATCGGCACGGACATGAAAATTAACGATCCGCTCGACCTCATCGATCTGTTCGGAGGTTACGGCCTCGAAGTGGGTGAAATCAAAACGCAGCCGTTCCGGCGAAACGAGCGAACCGGATTGATTCACATGGGTCCCCAGAACCTCCTTTAAAGCCTTGTGGAGCAAATGCGTGGCCGTATGATTACGCGCCGTGGATAAACGCACACGGCCCGTCACGTTCACTTTTACAGAGAAATCATCAATTTTATCTCCTTCTATAAATCGTCCGATATGAAGAATTTGATCTCCCTGCTTCTGTGTATCCGTTACTTCGATACGGAATCCTTTCCCTGCAATCTCTCCCGTATCCCCCACTTGTCCGCCGGATTCCCCGTAAAAAGGCGTTTGATTCAAAATTACTGTCACAAAGCCGTCGTGAGAACGCATCCTGCGTATCTCCGCTTTCGCTTCAATCCTTTCATAACCAATAAATGCCGATTCATCTCCTTTGGACAATTCGATCCATTCTCCCCCTTCTTCTACAGTAAATTTGGCTTTTTTACGGGCCCTTTCCCGCTGCTGATCCATCTCCTTTTCAAATCCTTTTTGATCGATTTCGAGATCTTTTTCCCTTGCCATAAGCCGGGTCAAATCGAGAGGAAAACCGTATGTATCGTAAAGACGAAACACTTCTGAGCCCGGAATGATTTTCTGCCCTTTTTTCCGGATATCCGATGCAACCGATTCGAAGATTTCGATGCCCCGGTCCAGAACTTCATTGAACCGCTCCTCTTCGGATTTAATAACATGTGTTATATGCTGGGCCCTTTCCTTAATTTCGGGATAGGCCTCACCCATTACATCGATCACTGTGGAAACGAGTTTGTAGATGAACGGCTCGTGCATTCCGAGATTACGACCGTACCGGGCCGCCCGTCTGAGCAGGCGGCGCAGCACATATCCCCTTCCTTCGTTGGATGGGATCGCTCCATCGGTGATGGCAAAAGTTAGAGCACGAATATGATCGGCAATGACCCGGAAGGCAGGCAGCGTCTCTTCGGCTTGCCGGTCTTTTCCAGTGATCCCGGCAATGTGATCCATGATCGGGATAAAAAGATCGGTGTCGTAATTTGATTTTTTACCCTGAAGGACGGCCACGGCCCGTTCGAATCCCAGGCCCGTATCGACATGCTTCTCGGGAAGCGGGTGCAGTTTCCCTTTGTCATCCCGGTTGAACTGAATGAATACCAGGTTCCAGAGTTCGATAAACCGCGCACATCCCGCGTTAACACCGCACACATGCCCTTTAATATGGGACTTGTCACAATAACCCTCGCCCATATCGATATGAATTTCCGAACACGGACCGCAGGGGCCGGTCTCCCCCATCTCCCAGTAATTGTCTTTTTCGTCAAAGCGAAGCACTCGGGAAGGATCAATGTCAGTAACTTTTTTCCAGAAGGTTTCCGCTTCATCGTCTTCACGAAACACGGTCGCCCAGAGCCGGTTTTTGGGCAATCCCCAAACCTTTGTGACCAGTTCCCATCCCCAGGCAATGGCTTCTTTTTTATAATAATCCCCAAATGACCAGTTGCCGAGCATTTCAAAGAAAGTATGATGATACGTATCGTATCCAACCTCTTCAAGGTCGTTGTGCTTTCCGCTGACACGAATACATTTCTGGGAATCTGCGGCCCTTTTGTAGGGACGGGTTCCGGTTCCGAGAAAGACATCTTTGAATTGATTCATCCCCGCATTGATAAAGAGCAGAGTCGGATCATCCTGGGGAACTACAGGCACACTCGGTACGATTTTATGGTTGCGTTTCCGGAAGAATTCAAGATACGATTGTCGAATTTCAGATGCAGTCATAAACCTTCTTTCCATATAACGTCCACATCCTCCGTCCTATGTTCAACTTGGAACGGAGAGTAAAAGGCATTGCGCGCCTATCAATTTTCCTTAACGCAGAGAATATTTTTCATTAAATACTTTCAATTTCCACTCCAGATAGTACCGCGGAAATCACCTCCCAGTTGAATCCCCGCCGGAACAGAAACTCGGAAAGTTTTTTACGGATTTTTTTTGGATCTTCTCCGTTATACCGTTTCACCCGCTTTTGAATGAGCATACCGGCTATTTCTTCCTCGGACTGTTTCTCATAAGCTTCTTCAATGGATTTTTCCGCGATTTCTTCGGAAATCCCTTTCATGACAAGTTCCTGTTTCAACAAACGCTTTCCAATGGGCCGCTGGATCATTCGGGAATGCGCATAGTCGGAAGCAAACATTCTGTCATTGAGAAGTCCGACACGGCAAAAATCCTCGATGACACGATTGACGGTCCGTTCGGAGAATTCTTTCTCCAGAAGTTTCTTTTTTAATTCTTCGACACTTCGCGCCCGATAGGAAAGTAGTTTCAGCGCTTTTTCCTTGGCCCGGGATTTCTCTTCCGAAAGCAAAACCTCATCAATCAATCGGTCCGAGATTGTGTCCCCCTCGTGGAGATGATGCTTCAGAAGAACCTCGTTTTTCAGTCCGAAAGCAAAGGCACCGTCAAGATAAACATTGACGCGGTTTTCCCGCTTTTTCTGAGGTTCGATCTGTGTGATGTGATACATAACTTCAGTCAATTTACTCTTCCTTTGGAGCGGCCGGCGGTGCTGCTTCTTTCGATTTCACAAATCCGAGTTTCTCTTTCACCGATTTTTCAAGCTTTTCGTATATATCTTTATTTTCTTCCTGGCTCAGGAATTTTTTAACATTCTCACGCCCCTGCCCGATCCGCTCCTCGCCAAAAGAGTACCATGTACCGCTTTTTTCAATGATACCGAGATTGGCTGCGATATCCAGAAGGTCGCCGGTCTTAGAAATTCCGGTGCCGTACATAATGTCGAATTCCGCTTCTTTAAACGGTGGTGCAACTTTGTTTTTCACCACCTTGACTTTGGTCCGGTTGCCAACCGCATCCGTTCCTTCTTTAATGGCTCCGATCCTCCGGATGTCAAGCCGTACAGAAGCGTAAAATTTTAACGCCCTTCCGCCAGTGGTCGTTTCGGGATTGCCGAACATCACGCCGATCTTCTCCCGAATTTGATTGATGAAGATCACCGATGTTTTCGATTTGCTGATGGCTCCTGTCAGCTTCCGCAGAGCCTGGGACATGAGCCTGGCCTGAAGCCCCATCTGCGCATCGCCCATTTCCCCCTCAATTTCAGCCCGGGGGACGAGTGCCGCCACAGAATCGATCACGATTACATCCAGCGCCCCGCTTCGTACCAATGTTTCTGTGATTTCCAGCGCCTGTTCTCCCGTATCCGGCTGGGAAACAAGCAGATCGTCTGTGTTCACTCCGAGCGCTTTTGCATAGACAGCATCCATGGCATGCTCGGCATCGATAAAGGCGGCAATTCCTCCTTTTTTCTGTGCTTCCGAAATGATGTGAAGTGCCAACGTCGTTTTTCCGGAGGATTCCGGCCCGAAGATTTCGATGACCCGGCCTCTTGGCACACCGCCTACCCCCACTGCCATATCCAGCGCAAGAGATCCTGTGGAAATGGCGGGAACGGCAACCGTGTTTTTATTATCCCCCAAACGCATGACGGAACCTTTGCCAAACTGACGGTCGATCTGGCTGATCGCCAGATCGAGAGCTTTCAACTTCTCATTTTGTTTTTCTTCCATTGCATTGACATCCTTATAATTTGATTTTTTCCAGAATGGTATAAACTGCTCCATCCGGCCGGAGATCGCTTCCCATCAGAAGAATATTTTCATTCAAAAAATCTCCCGCCTGAAATGTCATGGAATGCATCATTTCGATCACGGTGTCGATCTTTTTGGGTGATCGAATCCGCCCCAGTGTCAGATGAGGCGAATAGGACCGTTTTTCCGGCTCAAATCCCAGAGGAGTCAGTCGAGAATCCAGATCCGCTGATAAACGGATCAATGTCTCGGATCCTTTTTGAACACCAACCCAAAGTACGCGGGGCCTTCGGTCATTCGGAAATGCGCCTGTTCCTTCGATGGATACAGTAAACGGCTGGATATTTTCAGCAACATTTTCCATGATCTCTTTGATTTTCGAGAACCGTATTTCCTCAACATCTCCCAGAAACTTTAAGGTGATATGAATGCTCTTCGATTTGACCCACTTGACGTCCGCCTGACTATTCTTAAGTTTGTCAATGAGACGGTCAAGCTTATCGCGAACATCTCCGGGAATATCAACAGCTATAAATGATCGGATCATATTCATTCAACAGACTATATTAAACATAATAAATTATTAAAAAAAATCAAGTTGAATCTGTTCAACAAAGAGAAAAAAGAATCTGACGATGCAGATACATTTGATGGATGCAATGCTGTTGTTCGGAATAAATAGATTCAGGAACTTGTTACTCCCAAAAGCACCCTTCTGACCAGATCCAGCGCTGTCACGGCAGTGCGCTCCTTGTTCCACCACCGATCACGCTGGAAATGATGCTCCTCGACCATATTCCGTTCAGAATCTTTATAACCTATATATACCAGGCCCACCGGTTTTTCTGCCGTACCTCCTCCCGGACCGGCGATTCCGGTTACAGACAAACCGATCTCTGTTCCGCTGATTTTACGAACACCGAATGCCATTGCCAGCGCTGTTTCCCGGCTGACAGCGCCATATTTCTCGATTGTCATATGAGGAACATTCAAAATTTCAATTTTCGCTTCATTGCTGTAGGCCACAATACCACGATTGAAATATTCCGAACTGCCTGATATTTGTGTCAATTTATGTGATATCAATCCGCCTGTGCAGGATTCGGCCACTGCGATCGTTAGTTTCATTTTAAATAACAAACTCGCAACGACCTGTTCGATCTCCGTCTCGCCTTCCCCGTAAATAGTTTTCCCTGCCATCTTTTGAATATATTCGACAGCTTTATCAATTGCATTATTTTGATTTTCAGCCTGAGGATCCGAAGTGGACAGCCGCAGTTTGACGCCCGGGGTTTCCGGCAGGTACGCCAGCCGAATCCCCGGAAATAACTTTTGAAAATCGATCAATTTGGAATAGAGTGCCGATTCTGAAATACCTGTGGTCTTTAATATTCTTGGAGGAACCGGTGGACTCAGGCCCATTTTGTCCAGTTCAGGAACGACGGATTTCTCCATCATCTGTTTCATTTCCAATGGCACGCCCGGCAGAAAATAATAGGTACACCTGTTTTTGGAGATAATAAATCCGGGAGCGAGTCCCGCGGAATTATTGATCATTCCGGCATCTTTCAAAACCATGGCCTGTTCCCGGTTGACATCGGATACTTTTCTTCCTCTCTTTTTAAAAAAAGATTCGATCCGGTCCGAAACCTCCTGTGAAAAAATCAGCTCTTTATTAAAAAAACGGGCAGCGGCTTTCTTTGTGATGTCATCGTGAGTCACACCCAATCCCCCTGTAATTACTGCCGTATCTGCTTCCCGGCCGGCCCTTTCCAGCGCTTCGATGATATGTTCTTCATGATCTCCCACCACAGAAATGCACTGCACAGAAAAACCAAGCTTCACCAGACTTTCTGCGATAAAAGCAGCATTCGTATTAATCGTCATTCCGTTGAGGAGTTCATCTCCCACAGAAATGATTTCGGCAGTCATTTAAAATCCTATCTGATAAAAAACCGGAAGATCAGCTGAACGGCAAGATTGGTATAGATACCCGCAAACATATCATCGACCATAATTCCCCAGCCGGCAGGTAATTTTTGTGATCTTCCGGCAGGGAAGGGTTTGATAATGTCGAAGAGACGGAAAATAAAAAAAGCAGCGACCCATCCGGCCCAGGATATCGAAGCAGGCAGAAAAAGAAGAGAAATCCACATCCCGACCACTTCGTCAATCACGATTACCGATGCGTCGTGCCCGTCCGTTTTCTCGACATCGGTTGCAACTTTGACGCCGATAAAAAACACCACAATACTTGTCAATAACAGGGGGACATCTCTTAATCCGGGAATCAAAATAAAAATAACCCAGGCTACAGCGCTGCCCGCAGTTCCCGGTGCGATGGGAGAATATCCACTGTAAAAACCGGTGGCCAAAAATCGCGATATTTTATTCATCATCCAAATCCCGGTTTTTATATATTGGAAGGAATAAAAATTCGATACAGCTCATTGAGCATCTCTTTCAGGCGTATTCGGTTTTCGATGAGATTGATTGTACCAGAGACAACCGTAAATAAAACAACCAACCACATCAGCAAATGGAAGAAATTGAAAACTGAAATCCTGTTCCATAAAAGAACAGCTGTATCGATCGTTTTGGGATATGCAACAAGGTGAAAAATGAGAATCAGGCAAAGCACAAGAAATTGCAGACTGGTTTTTATTTTTGCAAACAGATTGGTCGCAACCGGTTTTCCCCTGATCATACCGTAAAACCGGAAACCGGTAATGAGAAAATCCCTCACAAGAATAACGAGAACCATCCACAACCGAACATAACCCAGCACGCTGAAGCTTAAAAATCCGGCCGTGATAAAAATCTTATCCGCCAGAGGGTCTAAAAATTGACCCCACTTCGTCACGTATCCGAACCGTCTTGCCAAATATCCGTCGTACCAGTCTGTCAGAGAAGCGATGCAAAATACAAATATTAAAGCGATTCTGGCAAATGAATCCGATGAGAAAAGCAGAAATACAAAAACAGGCGTCAAAGCTATTCTGAACAGAGTTAATCGATTTGATAAAGTTAACATGAGTCTGAGAGATCCTCAGGGATAGTATGATTCAATCAATAAACACTATAATTCAATTCTTCCTTCCATGGCCTTGGCCACAGTAACGGCATCATTGAATTCGAGAGCGCCCCCAAACGGGATCCCCCGTGCAATTCTTGTCACCTTGATCTTTTTGTCCTTTAGTTCCTGTGCCAGATAGGCTGCGGTCATTTCTCCTTCAACTGTTGGATTGGTTGCAATAATCACTTCCCTGACCTCCGGAGTAATTCTGGCCATCAGCTCTTTGATCTTGAGATCCTCCGCACCAATACCGTCAAGCGGGGAAAGAACACCTCCCAAAATATGGTATTGGCCGCGATAGTTGCCTGTTTTTTCGATGATGAGAAGATCTTTCGGATCTTCGACGACACAAATCACATGTTTGTCCCGCTGATCATCACGACAGTAAAGACAGGGATCTTCTTCAGTAAGATTAAAACATATCGAACAATTCCCTATTTTTTCTATCATTTCGACGATTGCTTTGGCAAGATGGTCTGCCTCATTCTGTCCCTCACGAAGCAGATAGAGCGCAATGCGCTGAGCTGATTTCCTCCCAATGCCCGGAAGACGGGAAAAAGCCTCTACCAGTTGCTCCAAAGTTTTTGATGAGTATTCCAAAAATGTATTTCCCTAAACATTAAAACCGGGGATTTTCAGGCCGCCGGGCAGATTCCCGAGCATGCCCCCTGTTACCTTCTGTAATTCTTCCTGCGCCATTTCCTGAGATTTCTCCAGTGCCTGATTCACGGCTGCCGTGACCAGATCTTCAAGCATTTCAACATCATCGGAACTGACAACTTCAGGATCGATCTTTATGGTAACAATCTTTTGCTTGCCATTTGCCGTTACAATTACCATCCCCCCTCCCGACGAACCCTCCACGGTCATTTCTTCAAGTTTCTCCTGAACTCTGGCGATTTCATCCTGCACCTTCTGCGCCTGCTTAAAAAGTTCAGCCATATTCGGCTTCAACATAACGGCTATCTCCTATTTTCTATTCAGCAATTTCAGCATCAAAATCATCTATAATTTTTTTAATTTTGGGTTCCTTATCTTTAAGCAGCATCAAGTCTTCCCATTTTTGATTCTTGGACTGCACTTTCTTCTCATGTTCTGGCATTATTTTTTTGATGCACTCAAAATCGACATTCGGTCCGATAATTTTCTTGATAACGCCCAGAACTACTTGTTTCGACCGCATAATCGCATCGATATGAAATCCGTTCGACAATGCAAAACTCAATTCTATTTTATTGTCATGAGCACCACTGATAACACCCTCCTGCAGGAACGATCCGATAGTAATCTTTTCCTTCTTCACCGCTTGGATGACACTGTCCCATTTTTCCTTAATCTCATCAATCTTTATTACGCTTTTTTTTTCCTGCGGAGATTCAATCTTCAGCGGCGGGTCTTCGGTATCGGTGGATTGTTTCGAACCCTGTTTTCCTTCTGTAGAAACAGGAAGATCCGTCTTTGTTTCAGATTTTGTTTGCGTATCTTTCACGGCGGTGGATTTCGGATTTCCGGATATTTGTAAAGATTCGAGCCTGGACAACAGATCATCAATTGTTATCGTTTTATCAAGCTTGATCATTTTAACAATGGCGAGTTCCAGAGCAATTCTCGGATTTGCACTTCGCTTTAATGTATAGATTGTCTGTGTTACAATGCGGATAAGGCGAAGAATATCCTCTTCCTGAAAACGGGAAACGGATTCCAGATACTTTTTCTTTAGAGGTTCGGTCGTATCGATCAATTCAGTCGATTCCATCGACCGAACAATAAGCAGATTCCTAAGATGTTCGGAGAATCCCGTTAAAAATTCCTCGACATCATATCCGTCAGCAATAATTTTATCCACCAGAGTCAATCCCTTCGGAACTTCTCCCGATGCGAGCACATCCGTCACTTCAAAAAACAATTCCTGCGAAATCAAACCCAATCCCTTGATGACCAGTTCCGCTGTGATTTTATCCCCTGTAAAGGATATCATTTGATCAAGCACGGATTGACTGTCCCGCAAACTTCCATCCGCCTTATTGGCGATCAGCAGCAATGCTTCGTCATCAACTGTGATTTTTTCTGTTTTACAAATATCCCTGAGTCGTGTCAACATTTCCTGAATATTGATTCTGCGAAAATCAAAACGCTGGCAGCGTGAAACAATCGTCACGGGAACCTTATGCGGTTCAGTTGTCGCGAAAACAAACATCACATGGGACGGAGGTTCTTCCAGTGTTTTAAGAAGGGCGTTGAAAGCTTCAGTGGTTAGCATGTGCACTTCATCGATAATATAGATCCGGTATTTCCCACTTGCGGGTGTATATCTGATATTTTCACGGAGATTCCGGACTTCATCAATACCCCGGTTCGAAGCGCCGTCAATTTCAAAAACGTCTATGCTTCGGCTCTCTGTAATCTCAATGCAATTTGAACATTGATTGCACGGATCGGCTGTGGGGCCTTTTTGGCAATTAAGGGCCTTGGCCAAAATTCTTGCAGCGCTTGTCTTCCCGACACCTCTGGGTCCCGTAAAAAGATAAGCATGCGCCAGTCGATCATGTTGAATGGCATTTTTAAGTGTCGTAGAAACATGATCCTGTCCTACAAGATCAATCCACGACTGTGGGCGGTATTTTCTGGCAAGTACGAGATAAGACATGTATTTCCTTTATTTGTAAAAAAAGGCTGTGCACCCACCTTCGATCTTTCTGAACCCGAGTCTAAACCTGACAGCCAACTCCAGTCAAGCTGATCTGCGGCACATGGGAAAATTGCTTACCGCTGCTACCTTCCGGTCCTGACGGGGTTCGGCACTTGCCCATTGCACAGAGCTCGAACTATCATCACCGCTTATCAAATTAAAGACAGGGGACGGAAAAGACCTCGGGATAGGAATTCGACCCTGCTGTAGCGGTTTGCAGGTTACAGGGCACCGCTGGCTCCCCGTCTAGCACAGCCCGTTTTGTGGAGCAGAGCGGGATCGAACCGCCGGCCTGTACGTTGCGAACGTACCGCTCTCCCATCTGAGCTACTGCCCCCTAAAAAAAAGTTTTTAGTTGCTAGTTTTTAGTTGTTAGTAAAACATGGATAAAAGATACAGAATAAACTAATTACTAACTACTAAATACTATTTTCAGCGGAGAGGGCGGGATTCGAACCCGCGGTAGCATTCACTACACACGCTTTCCAAGCGTGCTCCTTCAGCCACTCGGACACCTCTCCAAAAAAATTTTAAGTGCTTCCAAATATAAATCGAACTAATTACTAAACATTAAAAACCAATAACCAATTTGCGGAGAGGGTGGGATTCGAACCCACGGTTCCACAATCGCGGAACAACGATTTTCGAGACCGCCCGATTCAACCGCTCTCGCACCTCTCCAAGATATATTTATTTATTAAAAAATCACGATAACGATTTTCCCGCCGGAGGCGGACCCGCCAATCTTTTTGGCGGGCGAGATCGCCTGATTCCTTCTATTATCAATCCGTTTGTGACGGAGAATCATTCCCCCATTTATCCAATAAAATTTAAAAGAACTGCTTTTCAATCTTTATTCTGAAATTTTCTTCTCTTTTCTCAATTTTTGAAAAAATGCCTTTAATATTAAAGCTGATTCCTGACTTAAGATTCCTGACGTTAAATTGGTACAATGATTTAATCGATAATCCTCAACAATGTTCCGAAGTGAACCGCACGCTCCGGCTTTGGGGTCCGTTGCTCCAAAAATCAGGTTTGTAATACGAGACAAAACAATGGCCCCCGCACACATCGCACAGGGTTCCAAAGTCACATATAGAGAACATTTTTCCAAACGCCACGATTTTAAAAAACCTGAAGCTGCGGAGATCGCGATCATTTCAGCATGTGCTGTCGGATCCTGAAGCGTTACTGTCTGATTATACCCTTTGCCAATAACCTGTCCATTGTAAACAACCACAGCCCCAACAGGAACTTCATCCTGAGAAAGAGCTCTTTCTGCTTCTCTGAGAGCAAATTGCATCCACAATTCGTGCTCTTTCATGACCGTTCCAAGTTGATTCATTTTGTACGCCCGAAGGGATTCGAACCCCAAACCTCCTGATCCGTAGTCAGGTGCTCTATCCAGTTGAGCTACGGGCGCCTTTTAGTTTACAGTGTACAGTTTACAGTTTTGAGTTTACATCTTCCAATCAGATCCAACTATATACTGTTAACTGTAAACAGTGGACTACTTTCGTAGCGCGTACGGGAGTCGAACCCGTGCTACCGACGTGAGAGGCCGGCGTCCTGGACCACTAGACGAACGCGCCAAATTTAGCTCTTAGCATTTAGCAATTAGTTTGTATAAAAAGATTAAATTGAACCATTATATCAATATGAACAACTAAAGACTAAG
>CAZTZL010000031.1:12069-35878 GCA_964617625.1 uncultured bacterium | reverse complement strand
AATCTTGAAACAAGTTCATGGTCAACTGCCGGTACCAATACAGAATACCGAACGGTTGTGGCTTCAGCACAAATTGCGAATAATATCTACTTTATGGGTGGAAATACCATCGATGAAGGGATGGTGGCAAAAGCTTTAACGGATACGCTTTATTCTAATGAGACACTGATTTATAATACAGAGACATCTCTGCTTGACACAGCGGCTTCCCTGCCCTACGGCATTGCTAATGCAGCAGCGGCAGCGTTTCTCGATCCTGATGATCACAAAGAAAAATTACTGCTTTTCGGAGGCCGGATAAGCGATGGTTCTCTGAATACACAAACCTTTGCCTATGCACCGGAAAACGAAACATCGGTTGAGAAGAACCTGAATCCGGAGGATTTCCGGCTCTTGCAAAATTATCCCAATCCCTTTAATCCAAGTACAGTCATAGCCTACCAGGTTGATGAACCCTGCCGGGTCATACTAAAAATTTATGATGTACAGGGCAGAGAAATTAAAATCCTGAAAGATTCCCCTCATACAGCTGGAAGTTTTCAGGCAGTCTTTAATGCGTCCGGTCTGCCATCGGGTATCTATTTTTATAAAATAGAGATGGCGAATTTTCGGGATGTCAAGAAAATGGTAAAATTACAGTAGTCATATAAAGAGGAACTTACAATACGATTTTTATTGATAGCCTTGCGTATACATACACGAGGTATGAAATCATGCGCCCAGAATTAGGAAAATACTGGACGATCTAAGGGGCTTTATAAATAATCCCATTTATATTAACAGAACAGGACACTTTATGAAAACCACTAAAATTATTTTTCTGATGTTTGTATTTCTCCTGATATCCATTTTCCTGCTTTCCTGCAATTTAAAAAATGCATCAAATAAAGTGCCTCCATTTCCACTGGATGAAATTACAATTTCTGAAATCCAGCAGGGATATCAGAACGGCACCTATTCGGTCAGACAGATCGTACAGCTTTATCTTGATCGGATTGAGGAGATTGACCGCAACGGGCCGAAACTCAATGCCATCATCACAATCAATCCGGATGCGTTAATCATTGCCGATTCACTGGATCGGGAGCTTGCTGCAGGAAAATATCGGGGACCATTACACGGCATCCCGGTTATACTGAAAGACAATATTAATACACATGATAAAATGCCCACGACTGCCGGTTCCAGAATTCTCAAAGATTCCTATCCGCCGCAGGACAGCCAGGTTACGAAAAAACTAAGAGACACCGGCGCAGTGATCCTCGGGAAGGCCAACCTGAGTGAATGGGCAAATTACCGCGCCTCTTTTTCCTCCAGCGGCTGGAGCGGTGTCGGCGGCCAGACGAAAAATCCCTACGTGCTGGACAGGAATCCCTGCGGTTCAAGTTCAGGATCCGCCGTGGCCGTATCGGCAAATTTATGTGCTGTCGCAGTCGGGACCGAAACCTGGGGCTCGATTATGTGTCCCTCAAACGCCAACGGGATTGTCGGCATCAAACCGACGGTCGGCCTTTGGAGCCGGTCCGGCATTGTTCCGATCAGCTACACACAGGACACAGCAGGGCCCATGGCGCGCACGGTCAAAGACGCGGCTATTCTGCTGGGGACCGTTACCGGCATAGACTCCAGCGATCAAAAAACACTGGCCGGCAAAGGGAAATTTTATAACGATTATACACAATTCCTGAAAAAAGGCGGTTTAAAAGGCAAACGTATCGGTTATCTCAAATCGAAAGAGGGAACGCATTTTAAAGTCGATACGCTGATGCACCGGGCCGTCCGGTTTTTAAAGAGTGAGGGCGCTGAGATTATTGAATTGGACGAACTGACGGAAGGAACACCCTACACCAATTCATATCAGGTTCTGGCCTATGAATTCAAGGATGGATTAAAAAAATATTTTGCCGGACTCGGAGAAAGAGCTAAAATATCCAACCTCGAAGAAGCCATCCAGGCAACGCTTGCAGATAGTCTTGAAATGCTTCATTTTGATGTGGCAACAATGCAGGAGTCGCAGGCCAAAGGAAATCTGGAAACCAAAGAATATAAAGAGGCCGTTGAAAATATGCTGAAAGCGTACCGGGAGAACGGTATTGACCGGGTCATGAACAAATATCGGCTGGATGCGATTGTATCCCCTACCGGCGGGCCGCCCTGGAAAACAGACATGATAAACGGGGATAATTTCCTGCTCTCCACTTCGGTCTATGCGGCGCTTTCCGGTTATCCCAATATCAATGTTCCCATGGGATTCATTGGTGACGTGCCGGTTGGTATTTCTTTCTTTGGCAAAGCATGGAGCGAACCTGTATTGCTGGAAATGGCTTATGCCTATGAACAGGGAACCCATCACAGGAGGCCACCCCGGTTTCTTCCAACCGATGAATATGGAATGAGATTATAAACTGGACAAGACTGTAATGCGGGTTATTGGTCTGCCCTGCAAACTTATAACTCAAACATCTGTACTTATTCAATTATACAAGGAGGACGTTATGAATAAAAAACTGTTTCCGATGCTATTCGGATTTAGTTTCATCTTTTTCATTGTCGGCAATGCTGCCGCACATTGTGAAATCCCGTGTGGAATTTATGATGACGAAGCACGCATCGCCATGCTTCTTGAAAACACAGCCACCATTGAAAAATCGATGATCCAGATTACGGAACTTGAAAAAGCAGAGCCCCTTAATTCCAATCAGCTCATCCGCTGGGTAATGAATAAAGAACGGCATGCGGATGAACTCCAGGAAATTGTAACACAATATTTTATGACCCAGCGCATCAGCCTGGATGCAAAAGAGTACGATAAAAAAATTGGCGTTCTCCATCAAATGCTGATCTACAGCATGAAATGCAAACAAACCACTGATCTCGGCTATGTGGAAAAATTGAGAATGCTCATTAAAGAATTTCATGACCTTTATTTTCAAAAGGAATAACCAATTGGAGGAAACTATGGAAAAAAGACTTTTTATAATACCAGTATTCTTTTTAATCCTGAATTTTATCGGATGCCAGCGGCCAGCTGCAAACATTCCAATCGCAGATGGCGAGAAATTGGTCCGCCAATTGTGGACGGATTTCAAAAGCAATGACAGAGAAGTGCTAGAAAAATGGACTGCGCAGGGCTTTCAATCAGTCCACGAGGATGGCGCCAGCGTCAGAGATCAGGAAATCAATCTGTTGATGAATCTGAATCTGGGCGAATATACGCTGGATCAATTCCAAACGACACAGGGCGGCAATGTGGTTGTTGTCACATATACGGTAGCAACAACCGAAACCATTGCGGGCAAAGTGTTACCCAAAGCTCCGGCAGAAAGACTTTCCGTATTTATGTACGACGGGAAGGATTGGAAATGGATCGCTCACGCGAACCTGAATCCCATGGACAAATAGAACCTGGCTTAAAGCCGGATTTCGCTTGACTCGATTCGGTTTACAATTGTCTTGTAAAAATTATCAGGGAAGGAGAATCAAATGAAGAAAAGGACAACTACTTTAAATATCGCACTTATTGTTGTATTTTGTATCATAGGGATCACCTTGTTTACAGAGAATGTCCGACTGGTTCAAATCATCGGACTGTTAGTATGCGGAGCTATAATTGGAGCATCGTTGACAAATATAATAGTTACGCTCAGGGGAAAAAAATAACCGGATTACCTAAGGTTCCAGCAGCCAGATTTTCCTTCTCCAATGGCGATTTCAAAATGTAAGAATAAGTAAACAGAAATTGTCCAATTCTTACAAAATGAAAGAAGTTATTTTTATCCCAGACGCTGAATTTCAATTGTTACAATAATTTAACATCATGATTAAATCCTGTATTCTTATATAAATAAAATACCAGAATTTACAGATTTAGCGCTCTTGCTCAATCAATCCCTTCCGGTGGTATATATTTTGCAAAAAACGAATTGAAATATTGAGGAAACGAGGGCAGTACCTTCACGTCATTGTGAATGGATAAGCAACTCCCGCCAGAGTGATCATCCTTTAGTACTGCCCTTTTTTATTGCCCCCCGGAAATTACTATGAAATCCATTCGGATCCCCAGAACTTAAATCAGTTCAAACCGCAAATCTTTATAAACTTTTTTAGATTGTTCAGACGGAATGATTCCGTTACAATCGATATTAACTTAACGGCCTTTTGCGAAAATGAATAGACAGGGATGACAAAGGATATGTATTCGGAGGATTAAAATACGCCGGGAATAAAACGAAAGCGAACACTTTCCATATACGCCCGGTAGGAAGGATCCGAACAGAGAAGATTTTCTTCCGACAACGCTCTCCAGATCTGACCTGTTAAAACCAGAACAATCAGAACAACATTCTTCAATGTCGGATTGCCCAGCACAAATCCTGAATAAAAAATAATTTCGCTGATGTACATGGGATGCCGGATCAGACGATACATGCCCGAACACACCACCTTACGGTTTGCGGGCACGATGCCGAAACTTCTTCCGAGACTTAAAAGCGCGATGATAATCCCCCCAATTCCAACATACTGCAGGACAGCGGAGGGGAGCGTCATCGGACTCTCGACGAAAACCACGGGACGAAGCAGCATGGCCGCACAGAGTGTCAGTATGGAGACAGCCCAGTCGGTAAAACGAGATGAAGTGCAGAGACTCTTTCTTCGAGTAAGGAAAAAAACCATCAGAAGGGTGTTATGAATGAGAATCCCGAAGTGCATGGGATTGGGGAATGTTATACCGTACTGCAGGGCCGCAGCCACAAGACGGCTCCACAGCAGTGCAATCAGAAGATTGACCGGCCAGTGAAGAAGGTTGGAAAGCACGGAGAGACGGGGCCGGGAAAGCGTATCCGGGACGACATCCAGCTGATCCGCTTCCCGTATGTTTTGATCATTCAGGGTTCCGGACGAAAACTCCAGTACCGAAACAGTGCGGGTCGATTTTGCAGGAATTGTATTTGGTTTTACATTCGAGAGAGCGCGAATGACCTTTCCTGTCTCATCAAGATAGAGAACATCCAGTGGATAGGCCATACCGAAAGTATGAATGCGCGTGCACGGCTTAATCCACAGTGCGGATTCAGGATCAGGTCGGGATGAGCCGGCGAGACCGATCAGACGGCTGAAAAATGTTCCCGCCTGATGTACCTGAAACGGATACTGTTTTTTCTGTGTGGTATTAATAACGGGCAATCTTTGCTCCGGGAAATGAATTTTAAACTGTTATCGATTAAACGTGCGGAACACGGAAATCAGACCCGGCCCCATTAAAATCATGATCAGGGCGGGCAAAATAAAGAGGACCAGCGGAAAGAGCAATTTGATCCCGGACCGTGCCGCTTGTTCCTCGGCCTTCTGACGAATGCGCGTCCGGAGAGAATCGGCCTGCGAACGCAATGTGTCGGCAATGCTCGTGCCGAGCCTGTCGGCAAGAATCAGCGCCCCGACAAAAATCCGCAGGTCCTCGATTGGATTCCGTATACAGAGATTGCGAAGCGCCTTCTCTCTGGGAACACCGGTGCGCAGATCCTGGTTCACCCGGTTGAATTCTTCGGCCAGGGGCGGGCACCGGACAGTTAGATCCCCTCCAACACGGAGAATCGCTGCATTCAGTCCCAGACCGGCCTCCACACTGATCACCAAAAGATCGAGTGCATCGGGCAGTGCACGTGCGATTTTTTCCTGCCGCGTCCGGATCTTGAATATCAGAATCATATCCGGAAAGCGGTAACCCACAAAAGCCATGACAGTGGAAAGCAAAACGACCATGGAAGTCGAACGGTTTCCCCAGAAACCAAAGTAAATATAGAGGAAGAAAAAGAATACAGCGGTGACAATTTTAATTCCGAGAAAAATCCGGATGCTGTTCTCGCGATAATATCCGGCCCGGATCAGGGATTCCTGGATTTTGTTCAGCTTTTCGGGAGGCTGCCTGACAAACCGGCTGATCTGGCTGAGCATCTTCTCAATCTTTTCGTTGGTCTTTTCCCTGTGTTTTTTAAGAGATCCGCCTTTTGATTTTTTTGAAGACCGGTGATCATCCTGAAGTTCCTTCATACGCTGAACTGCCGGATGTTTCATCCGCCGTATAGCAACAAGCAGGGCAAAGGTGATCAAAAAAACCACAGCAAAGACCGAACTGAACAAAATCCACAAGACCATGAAAACTCCTATTGATATTTAATACGAACGATTCTCTGTATGAACAAAAATCCGACGATCTGCATGAAAGCCGCGATCCCAATCAGATAATGGCCGAGTTGATCCTTGAAGAGCGGTTCGAGATAACCGGGATTCAGGGCTGAAATGATCAGAACAAAGGCAATGGGAAGCGTCCCCAGAATCCAGGCCGACATCCGCCCCTGAGCCGTGTATGTTTTAATCTGTCCGATCAGCTTGAACCGCTCGCGAATCGTGTAGCTCATTTTATCCAAAATTTCAGTGAGATTCCCGCCGGTTTCCCTCTGAAGAAGAATCGCCGTGACAAACAGTTTCAGATCGAGGCTTTCCACACGGTCGGAAAGGTTCAGGAGCGCCTCCTTCAGATTAATTCCCAGGTTGTACTGCTCAAACGTCTTTTTAAATTCCACTCCCACCGGATCGGGCGCTTCATCGCCGACCAGTTTCATCGCCTGGTTGAAGGCATGGCCGGCTTTGATGGCGCTGACCATCATATCTATCGCATCGGGAAACGCATGGATGAACGCCTTGAGCCGCCTTTTACACTGCATGTGAATCAATATCAGCGGAAAACTGCCGAATGAAAGGAAAAAGACAAGCTTGATAATCGGATTTGCCGTTTTCAGACCGATGAGATATCCCAGCGCGGCCATAATGAGCATGAGCAGAATCAGCTGCCCTACTTTCATCTTGGAACCGGACTGTTCCAGCAGCTTGTGCAGTTTTTTGGAAAGATTGAGTTTTTCGAGCAGCTTGTTCAGTGAAGGGATTTTGCTGAGCTGATTGTCCCGCAGAATTTGCGGGATTAAATCTTTCTGCTGGATGCGGACATCCTGAGAGAATTCCTTAACCCGCTGGACGATATGGCGATCAGGCCGGCTGACAATCCGGGTTATCAGCAGCGAGATGCTGAACAAGAAAAGGGCAAGCGCCACAAAAATTCCAATCAGCGTTAGAATCATACTGCATCCTTATCTGAGTCCTTATCCTTATCCTCCTCCTGCTCTTCTTCCTGGACAAGGATTTCCATTTTGGGTTCAAACAGATCAAGGGGCAGTTCGATTCCCGAAGTGACCAGCTGTTCGGCAAATTTCGGCCGAAGTCCGGTCGTCCGGAATCCACCGAGCACTTTTCCGTCTTCCTGAACACCCATCTTTTCGAAAATAAAAATATCCTGTATGGATATGGTGTCCCCCTCCATCCCGGTAATCTCCGAAACTTTCATCACTTTTCTGGAGCCGTCACTTAACCGGGCAATCTGCACAATGAGATGAATGGCCGAGCTGATCTGTTCCCGCATGGCCCGTTCCGACAGATTGCTACCCGCCATCAGAATCATGGTTTCAAGACGCCGGAGCGCATCACGAGTCGAATTCGCATGAAGCGTGGTCAGGGAACCGTCATGGCCGGTATTCATGGCCTGAAGCATATCGAGCGCTTCACCCCCGCGTACCTCTCCGACGATTATTCGATCGGGCCGCATACGAAGGGCATTTTTCACCAGTTCCCTCTGGTTGATCGTCCCTTTTCCCTCGATATTTGCGGGCCTTGTTTCCAGACGGACGACATGGCTCTGCCGAAGCTGAAGTTCCGCGGCATCTTCGATGGTAAGGATACGCTCGTTTGCCGGAATAAAACTGGATAAAATATTAAGAAGGGTGGTTTTTCCCGATCCCGTTCCTCCGGAAACCAGAATGTTGAGACGGGAACGGACAGCGGCATGAAGCAGATCGGCGATGGGTTTGGTCAATGTTTCCAGCTGCATGAGCTGATCGATAACAATTTTGTTGACACCGAATTTACGGATAGAAAGAATGGGGCCGTCAATGGCAAGCGGGGGAATAATCGCGTTAACGCGCGACCCGTCGAGAAGGCGCGCATCCACCATGGGGCTGGATTCATCCACCCGGCGGCCGATCTGGGATACAATACGGTCGATAATATTTAAAAGATGGAGATCGTCTTTGAATACGGTATTGGTCAATTCGAGGCGGCCGAAACGTTCCACATAAACCTGTTTGTGGGTGTTCACCAGAATATCCGAAACGGTTGGGTCGCTCAGCAAGGGTTCGAGGGGACCAAGTCCGAATGTTTCATTCAAAATCTCATCAGCGAGCTGGTCCCGGTTGAAATCAGGTCCGATGTCGATCACTTCCTTCAGCAGGTCTTCAATGACATTCCGGACCTGAACGGCCAGCTTTTCCTTGGGAATGGATTCCAATTTTGCCAGATCCAGCTGGTCAATGAGCCGGCGGTGAATTTTTTCTTTCAATTCCTGATAGTCATGTCTGCGGTCGGGCCCTTTGGTGACAACAGACAGAGGCGCCCCTTTTTTTGGGACACTGGTAACCTGAATCCTTGTATCCAGATCCGGGTGTCCCGAAGAAGAGCGTTCCTGCAGCCGTTTTGTTAAACCCATACCGGCACTCCTATGCTTTCACCCTGCTGAACAGTCTGCGGCCGGAACGGGGCTTTTTTTCAGACGAAAGCGGACCGGCTTTTCCGTTAAAATGGAGGATCATTTTATGCAGACTCTGACTCAGCCTGGCGCCGGGCAGCATTTGTGAAATCGGGATTCCCTTGTTGACCGAGGTCAGAATACCCTGATAATCGTGGTTTGGCAGCCGCCAGAAAATCGGATAGTCCAGCAGTTTCTCAATGGCAGCCGGATTCATGTCTTCGAGACCGTTGTAGCGGTTGACCACGAGCAGTAATTTTTCCCGGTCGTAATCCATTCTTTGAAACAGCTCCAGACAGCGTTTGGCATGAAAAATCGACGGTACATCCGAGGTTGAAATCATCAGCACGTGGTCCGATTCATCCAGAGCCCTGATAGTTATATCATCCAGCATCGAGTGTGTATCGACGATGATGTAATCAAAAAGTGTCCGCAGCAACAGGAGTATCCGTTCAATGTGGCCGGGTGTGATGCTTTCCACATCTTCGATACGGAATGGATTGGCGAGAAAAGAGACCCCGCTCGATCCTTTGGGCAGCATTTTTTTCAACAGGGAAACATCAATCTGATCAAGGTACTGGACCACATCGAGAATGGTATATTTCGGTTTGATATTCAAAAGAAGTGCAGCGGTACCAAACTGAAGATTGAGATCCACAATCACCACTTCTTTCTTCGTATGTGCCGACAGTGAAGCCGCAACGTTGGTAGCTATCATCGTCGTTCCGACACCGCCCTTGGTTCCGAAGGTCGAAATAACTTTACTTTCAGACAATTTGCTGGCAGGATTTTCTTTCCCCGTGTTAATAATTTTATCGACAGCCGAGATGATCTCGTCTTTGCGGATCGGCTGTGTCAGGAACTCACGCGCACCGGCCCGCATCGACTGAAGAATGATTTCCGAAGTGGCTTCTCTGGCGGTAACGAACAGCACCAGATCCGGAAAATTTTGCATCACTTTTTTTGCAATGTTCAGCGCGCGTTCCGCCTCAGGATACAGGTTCAGAATCACGATAGACGGTTTGACATGGCGGACCAAAGAGAGCGTCTTTCCGAGATCCTTTGTCTCGGTGTGAACAGAGACTCCGTCGATTTCATTCAATGCCCCTTCGAGGGACACTCTGGATGGTTCATTCAAATCGATCAGTGCAATCTGGAAAGATTGTTTCATTAAATAGGTATTCCTTTATTAAATATTATATCCAACTTATCGGACGGCCGCTTTCGACAAATAACAGAAATATCACATGACCAGCCGGAGGCCTTTCAGCATGGAATGGCCCCGGCCGAACTTGCCTTGGGTTACCTTGTTCATGAACACACCGATTACATCCTTGCCCTGCATCTCTTTTACAAAAAATGCCCCCAAATCCACGACGGTAATCGAGTTTCTTCCCGAACTAGGCGGATCGTTCGGATCGTAGAAAGGAATTTTTACAATACGGGGGCTCGATGTTCCCGGATAAGCGGAATTGACGACACAGTTACCGTCCCAATAGGCACCGGGATCCATGGCTATGAGCTCACTGATGCCCTGCTTGGTCGGCCCGATCATATTTCCGGGTTCCACCTGCAGCACATCGTCAACTTCTACCATATAGGGTGAGCCATAAATAATGTTGTCCACATAAATTGAGGCGCCAGATTCCGGATTACCCTTGTTGATAGCGGGAAAATCAATGGGATAGTAAAAACTGGGATTGGTCGCCGGCGCATCCAATTGTCCCGACTTAATGACAACACATTCCCCGTGAGAATACCCCATATCGGGAATTCCCCACGGACGCTGGCCATTCGTCCCGACAAGCGGGGCCATTTCTGCCATAGCCGCCGCCGAAATCTGAACGCTTTCCAAGCCCACGATTCTGCTGAAAAAAAGCGGAACGGACTGGCTGGTCTGAACCATGACCTGATTCATCAAGGGGAAACTGACATCACCCGAATACAGGACGATAGATTGACCACAATAATTATTGCTTCCCGCTACTGCGATTGCCCTCTGCGCCGCCACTGTCTGGTTGTCGATCAATCCCGAAGCGCCGGCAAGGGCCGAGGCATCCACACCGCTCTGAATCTGGTTCTTTGCAGTCAATAGACAACCCACGTCAATGGCAATCGAGGCAAAAATAATAATCGACAGCATCGCCACAACGGACAATGCCAAAATATTCCCTTCCTCATTTTTAATGAAATAACGCATCACTCACTCCTTTTAAATTTCAGATTCGGATACCTCATCTCTCTTTTCTCAACTGTCCTTATCCATTGTAAGGTGATCAACAAATTTATTCATATACTCAAATCCCCTTCTCCTTTTATCAGCTGATCAGAATCGATGGAATCCTGCCCGCGATTTCATTAAAAATTGCATCCAGATCGGCAGGGGTCGGAGCATGGTAGTGTTTGCCGCCGGTGATCGCTGCAATCTGTTCCATCAAATTCCAGTCGGTGTCGTTTCCCAGACTGATCGTATAGATTTTAATAGCATTGTTTGCCGCAATCTGCGCATTGGAAAGAGCAAATTGAATCGCCGTCGGATTGGTCGGCATGCCAAGACCGGGCCGGTTTGCCATTCCGTCAGAAAGTAATATTTCTGTTTTCAGGGACCGTGACTGCGCGTTTTGAATGAGATGATTATTTGAATATTGAACGGCCTGTCCGATGTTTGTGTAACCGTTGGCTTCGTACGCTTGAATCGTATTTTTGATCAGACTGAAATTCCGTCCCAGCGGCAGTGTGAGTTGTGCGTACGTAGAATAGGAAACGAGCCCCACCCTGTCAAACACATACGGATTGCCAGCAATGAGATCGACAAAGTAGTTCGATGCATTCTGAGTATCCGTGATCGGCTGGGGCACATCCGGATCCGATGTATCGTCGTCCATGCTTCCCGAACGGTCGAAAATGAGCATGATATCCCGGTTTCCCAGTTCGGCCGTGGCCGTCGCCGACACCTCGGCGGAATTCAATCCGAATACCCTTGCGAAAAACAGATCAACAGAACGCCTGGCCGTTACCTTGACTGTTTTTTGATCGATAAAGAAAATTTCATTGCTCTGAAGGGCCAGCGGATGCTGTAATATCTTATTGCTGTTCGAAATGACGATTCCCCTCTGGATTGCTTCCGCTTGATTGACAACCAGTCCGGAGGCGGCAGCAAGCGCGGAGGCATCCACACCGACCTGAAGATGATTCTTTGCTGTTAAAATACACCCCACATCAACGGCAACCGAAGCAAATGCCATGATGGAGAGTGTGGATATAACGGATAATACAAGAATATTTCCGTTCTGTTTATTGAAAAATTTGCACATTGAAACCCCCCTTACGGATTAGCTGTATCAAGATAAGCCCCCGAAATCTCCTCCCGGGACATTTCATGGATGATTTTCGGCGAGAGTGTTACGAGCAGTTCGCTCTCACTTTTTTGATACCGTTTGCTGCTGAATAACCTTCCCAGAATGGGTATCTGCCCGAGAATAGGAATCTTGGAAATGATTTGGGACACATCGTTTGAAAGGAGCCCCCCAAGTATTAAAAACTGCCCTTCCTTCAGTTCCACGGTAGTTTCGGCTTTTCTGGTTATCAGAGAAGGAATCCGGAAACCGCTGATGAGAATGCCGTTTTCAAAATCGAGATGGCTCACTTCGGCAGCCACCTTGATGTTCACCACTTGGGAATCCAGAACCGTGGGGATAAATTTCAGACCAACACCATATTCCTTAAACTGGATTGTCACGGTCTGCATTCCCATCGTCCCTGAAACGATCGGAATGGGAAACTCCCCGCCTGCAAGAAAACTGGCTTCTTCACCGCTGACAGCGCTCAAGTTCGGAGCAGCCAGAATAGAGAGCAGATTGTCCTCATACAGGGCTTTGATAATGGTCGTCATATTCTGTGAAGTGACAGAAAAAAACATATCTACTGAATTCCCCAGTGCCAGCGGGATGCTGGGTTCGGATACTTTTCCTCCATAGCTCCCCACATCCACCTTCTCGGATCCTATTTTCATCTTCTGGAGCAGAAAATCCGATCCAAAAGTTTTTAACGCCGATTTGTTGATCTCCATAAACCGCATTTGCAGCATGACCTGATCCCGGAAGGCTTCGTTGCAGACGTGCAACCGATATTTCAGGTAATTGCCCGACTCGGGCCAAATCACCAAACTGGTAACGCCTGCAGATTTGCCATCCACGAGGATTTGATGGGGAGAAACCACATTGGCATACGCAACTTCCGGATTGGAAATAGCGACCCGCTTGATCGGTTGCTCGAATTCGATCACTTGAGACTGGCCGATATACACAGTCAAACCAATTGAATTTTCCGGCGCTGCTGAACCCGCAGAAAGAGAAACAAATAACAGACCGGCAAAAATGATTTGATAATTGAATTTTCTAAATCGACAGCTGAAATTCATGGCGCCCCTTTTCTTGATATATGATTCAAGTCAGCTTTTGCTCCGCGGAACGAATTCCTTTATCGTGAGAGTTTTTTTGATTCTTTCATTTCTCCATTCTCAAACACCACCTCAATCCGCGAATCCGAATTGATGATTTCAACCACATTTTTTTCCTTTCCGGCATTGATCTGAGCAACCCGCGGTTCCGGCTTCTTCACCGCTCGGCTGGTAATTACGCGATTCTGTTTCGAAATCAGCTCTTTCAACCGGGTTCCGGAAGTGGATTTGATTGATCGGTCGGCTGTATTTCTCAGACTCAGCTGCAGTTTCCCTTCCGTACTGGCCAGTACCAGTTTTTCCGCTTGTTCGGGAGTCACAAGAAGTGTAACTGTCTGGACCGATACCGGATCATCACCTTTTCTTTCAAAAGTCTGGTCCACAGCCAGGACCTTGACATCTTCAAGAATCATTTTGGTTTTTGATTCTTCTTTTTGCGTATAGGAGGGCACCGTGACTAAAATATCCACATGCGTATTGGGAAGGATAAATCCTCCCACACCGCTGTAACTGTTTACCGAAACAGTGAGGGCACGCATTCCAATGGGGATGATGCTTGAGAACCCTCCGACAGAACCATCCGGAGCCAGTTTGGACTCAAGAAATACTTCTCCTGCATAAATTTCCGTCTTGATGACACGGCCTATAATTGCTGATGGATCGGAAAACGCCCCTCTGGGAGCACATTTTTGTGGCCACTCTGCCACAACCAAATCCGACAGGTGAATTTCTGCTCCCATCGGCAAATCGGCCCTCGCCACGACCACACTCTGATAATCGCGCGATGGTTCCTCCCGTTTTTCTTTGGTCGTCTGCATATAGCGGTAAATTCCAAAAGTGGCAGATCCGCTTAAAAGCAATGCGATGATGATTATCGTTTTAATTTTCAGCATGGTGCATATCTCCGATCATTACCCTTCCCAGCGCATAATGGTGCTCCGCGAAATAGAAAAATTATCGAATCCGGGAATGATTGATCCTGTCAGCGGTGTATAGTGAAGGCTGACGGTAACCGACACTTCACTGGCAGAATTGGGACCGGAAACAGAGATAGTCGCACCTTCAATATTGGCTGCGGACAACACATGCTGTGCCGCGTTGACGGCTTGGCTCTGGCTTGATCCGGATATAGCGGCGACTCTTGCACCTTCCCGCGAAGCACTGGTAATCAGATTCGATATTTCCCACAATTTTCCAAATTCCATAATCCCGAATAAAACAATTATAAACAGGGGAAGAATTAACGCAAACTCTACCAACGATTGCCCTCTCTCCGAATTTTTTGATTTGATCATTTGCGCTCCATCCTCCTTTCCGAATAAAAAGATTTCTTTCCTTTTTGCCTCATCAGCAACAGGAAATTTTTTACTGGATAACAAATGTAAAATGGTATTCATATTGATTCTCATGAACTTTCTGATGGAATTGTGCATTAGAGTGATGTTCCGAGCGAGGGGTCCTTCCCCTTCTCTCTTTGACTCAGGAGATGAAGGGGAAGGAAAAATCCGCTGTTTTTATTTAATTGAACAAAATATTTTAAACTGAAGCAGCGATTCCAATTTAAAAACCCCAAGGCGATTTCTCATCAAGTTATGATCATCCATATTAAAGTACATTGGCCACACTTGACAGCATATTGGACACCTGATTGCCGAACAGGGTTAAAACAACGATCGAGATGACCACTATCAACATCAGGATAAGTACGAATTCACCCAAAGCCTGTCCTTTATCTCTCTTCATACCAACGACTTTCTCTCTAAGGCACAATCCAGTCAAGATTACAGTGCATTTGCAATGGAGTTCAGAACCTGAGAAATCTGGTTGCCAAGCAAGGTCACTGCCACAACTGCCACAACAGCGATTAAAATGAGAATCAAGGCATACTCGGAAAGAGCTTGCCCTTTTTCTCTGCGAATGAAATTGCGGAAAAATTGAATGGCTTTCATAACATCCTCCTTTATACCCTTTGGTTGGTCCGTTTTCTTAGACAATTAAAACAATACTTGAAAAATAAGCCGGGTGCTGATCACCTCCTTTGAAAAGAAAATAATTCTTTAAATTCGAGTTTATCATTTCATCTATTAGAATTAACAATGGGGTATTCATTTTCTTCCTTAAATAAAAAAGGGCAGTACCTTCACGTCATTTTAAATACTTTTCACAAACTCCCGCCAGAGTTAATTTTAAGATCGTCATAACACTTCTCTTCAAAGAAGTGTTAGAAATAGTGATATTGCTAAATAATTTTCCATACAATAAATATGCCATTTCATCAAATACCATTTTTAACCTTATTTTAATAATTGAGAATATATTACTTACCATAATCATCCTGGCATTATATTTCCTGAAATTGAAACTCCGGCAGCCGACAGGAAATTCCACGTCCGGCAGTTTTTTCCTAGGAAAAATTGATCACATCTTATCAAATTAAAAATTTTTCTGAATTCTTCTTGATTTCTTCAAGCGTTTCCATTATTTTAAAACAGTTCATATCCTTATAAAATATAACTGTGAGCTTCAGAATATTTCAAAGAATGTTTTCTATTCCTATTCTGATAAAGAGATCGGTTTTCAAAATCGCAGGATATCCATCCTGGGGGTGACAAACAGTAAATTGATCACATCAGAAAATGACAGGAGGCAGCTATGAAAACAAAGCAATTGTTGATCATTTTTCCTTTGCTTCTTATGGTACAAGCCTTTGCCCAATATCATACTCCCCAAAGCCCCCTTTCCATCCCTAAAAACAACCTTAAAAAAGATCTGATTGTCCAGAAACTCAGCAGCCAGCGTGTATTATACACCCAGATGGATATTGATGAACTGAAACTTGAGATCCGCAAGAGCAACAACAACGTGGACAATAAAATCTCCATGATCAAGAGCAAGATGTCCAATCTCTTCATGGATAAACAGGAACTGCTTCAGTTAAAAGACATCGAAAAGATCAAGGAGGTAATTACCGAAAAAAAGAACAACCGCAAAGAGATAGAAGAACAGGTCCAGAATGACCTTTCCGGCATCAATTATAAAGGCCTATTCATCATAGTATTGAAAAATATCGACCCTTGGGCTTCCAAACAACAGCTTGCGGACAAATCCGAAAAAGCACTCACGCCCAAAGCCATTGAGGATTTGAATGGTGTGTTCATTTCATCCATGACCACAGTGGAACAATCACAGTTCATATCAGATAGAATTAAGTCGATCATTAGCGGTGAAATGAGCATAGAAAAACAGTTCATCTCCCGAACCATTGACAACCGCACGAAGTTTCTCTATCTGGTTAAAGTGAATGTGGCACCGCTCAAAAAATCCTTCAAGGCAACCTCAGGCGAAATCGCTGCCGCTGAAACCAATCTGACCATCAATGCCATGACGGAGAAAGACTATCAAACCAAACTGCAAAATTTCGATGTTTCCCAGGATGAAATCAACAAAATCCGTTTTGAGGTGGAGCCCTCCCAGGAATCGATTCAATTGGCTAATACTACAGCAGGCAGAAGGCAAATGGATATCATCCGGAACGGCAATGCCAATTTGGCCAAGGTTGATGAAGAGATCCGGAATTTAGAGAACAGCCTTACGAACCGAAGCAGCATTTTAAAACAACTGATTGAAAGCAAGACGACGGTGACTTACGATCAACACAACTCGGACAAGAGCGTCAACGAGGCATTAAAATATTTGGACTCGGAATTGGCCAAACTCAAAAGTCAATTGATCAGCACCAAAGAGCAGGAACTCATCCCCCGTTACAGTGTCAGTGTCACTGCAGAGGGCACACCAGCAGAAGACATTGCCAAAACAGCGATAGACATAGCAGGCCAGATTGAACAGAGTTATTCCAAGATCGAGCAGTTCATGGAAGAAACCACAGTGAAAAACTTCATGCTGACCGATTACAAGCAAGGTCAGCAGAAAGATGTGTATCGGGAACTGGAATCTGTTTGGCTTTATCCGGTAGCTGGGGATCAGGATAATTTTTTATTGACGATTGTGGCGAAGTTTAAAATAACATCGGATAGAACATCTAACTCAGAAAAAGTACCAACGCAAATCAAAGAAAAACCAATATCACCTCCTGATCCATTCAAGGACATGGTGTTTATCGAAGGGGGTGAGTTCATAATGGGAAACGATGGTTATGCCGGTAATAATCAACCTGCCCATCAAGTTTGGGTCGATGGATTCTATATTGATAAATATGAAGTGACTAATGCTCAATTCTGTCAATTTCTCAATGAAAAAGGAAATCAAACCGACGCAGGCAAACTGTGGCTAGATATTCGGGAATCACGCTGTCAAATTGTGTATCAGAATGGGAAATATCTTCCGAAAGCAGGATATGATCATCATCCTGTCATTAATGTTACATGGTATGGTGCCCGTGCGTATGCTCAATGGACAGGGAAACGATTGCCAACTGAGGCAGAATGGGAGTTTGCGGCCAGGGGAGGGAATCGAAGCAATCATTTCGAGTTCAGTGGAAGCAACAATTATCAAGAAGTCGCCTGGGTTCAAGAGAATACAAGTGATTCACAACCTATCGGACTGAAAAAACCCAATGAACTCGGTTTGTATGATATGAGTGGGAATGTCTGGGAATGGTGTGAAGATTATTATGATGCTGCATATTTTAAAAATAGTCCTTATAAAAATCCAAGAGGTCCTGACGCAGGTAGCAAGCGTGTGATCCGTGGTGGTGCTCAAAGTCATCGTGCTGGATTTTCACATGTATGGAGTCGTATGGACTATAATCCAACAAGTAGTTATGTAATTCTCGGTTTCCGGTGTGCAAAGACACCTACTGGAGCCGGAACTCGTACAAGCACAACTTCAGATCGTAATGATAATACAGTAACTGACATTGATGGCAACATCTATCATACCGTCAAAATCGGTGATCAAATTTGGATGGCGGAGAATCTGAGGGTGACACATTATAGAAACGGTGAGCCCATACTGCAAGTAGACAATCCGGAAGAATGGCGCAGTTTAAGGAGTGGAGCCTACTGTTGTTATAATTACTATACTGAGAATGCAAAGAATTTCGGATGTCTGTACAACTGGTACACTGTGAAAGACAATCGAAATATTGCACCTACTGGCTGGCATGTACCCAGCCGAGATGAGTGGTTGGGGCTCATTGATTTACTGGGTGGATTCTCTGTAGCAGGAGGGCATTTGAAAGAAACTGGGACTGAACACTGGAACGTTCCGAATATAGGAGCCACTAATTCAAGTGGTTTTTCAGCTCGAGCAAGTGGTTATCGACTTGTTACAGGTAGATTCACCGGGATGTCCAATTCCGCAAATTATTGGTCGTCTTCAGAAGTAAATAACGATAGTGCATGGCATTTTGTTTTATCTTCTGATTATTCAGAATTCCCTTACAGTGACATGTTAAAACAGATGGGTTTTTCGGTCCGATGTGTTAAGGATTAATTCTTAAAACATTATAGAATATTCATTTCATGCATGAAAAAGGTACGGATCCCTATGTCAGTCATCAGCAATAGGAGGGAGTAATGTAGGTCGGGATCTACTCCGACAATCCAGCTACGAAGTTCACAGCCATCAAGCAAAAGGAGAATAAAATGAACAAAAGACCTATTGCCAGGAACATCGCCCTCATGGTGGTGTTTTGTGCAGTTGGATTAACCTTATTTACAGAAAATGTACGAACCGTTCAGATCATCGGGCTGTTAGCCTGCGGAGCAATTATCGGTGCATCGCTGACAAACATAATAATCAGTCTCAGGCAAAAAAAATAACTGGATTATCAAAATTCTTATCAATCATTCCTGAATAATACCCCCTGTCCATCTGGACATTTCATTTGCAGATGAAATCATTAAACAGGAAGGATTCAGGTGATTCATGCGAGAGCAATTTTATTCGGTCTCGATTCAGGAATGAATATTCAAGACATGCATAATTTTAAAAGAAATAAATGAAAAAGAGAACCTTCCGATGAGTTGCTATTTCGTGGCACAAATCAATATCCACGACAAAGGCGAATATTCGAAATACCTTGAACAGACGGATAAAGTACTTGAGAAATTCAAGGGTGAAGTGGTCGCTGTGGATGACGCTGTTTCCATCCTCGAGGGAGAGTGGCCCTATGAACGAACAGTTCTGATCCGGTTTCCCGACAAGAAGGAACTTGAACGCTGGTATCACTCGGAAGGTTATCAGAAAATCGCTCATCATCGATGGAACGCATCAACTGCCAATATTGTAGCCGTGCAGGGCCGTTCTTAAAAAGCCAACCTCGAAGTAAAACTTTTTTGTTTCATACATCGGGATTTGAAATAGTTGTCAGGATAATTGCCGGAAAGCAAAAATCGGTCACGACTGGAAAATGATGGCATAAAACGGCGTTTCGGCTCATTCAAATGAGTAAATCGAGTTCAGTTTTTTGCAAATGGGGAATAATCATACTTTTTTACCAATTTTGAAAAATTTGAAAAAATACTTGGTTTGAGTATAAAAAAATATTATATTAATCTTCCGAGATATATCGTACATCATTTCCATGCTGAAATCGGGAAGTGAACAGTACAAGGTTTAGGTTTAACAAAAAGGATTTAGAATGGAACAGGGAAAAGTCAAATGGTTTAACAGAACCAAAGGTTTTGGATTCATCGAACGTGAAGGCGGCGATGATGTTTTCGTCCACTTTAGCGCAATCGAGCAGGAAGGTTTCAAAGCACTGAACGAGGGAGACGAAGTTGAATTTGAAGTGGTCCAGGGTGAGAAGGGACCGCAAGCTGCAAAAGTAAAAAAACTGTAAATCCCAATATATCGAATTTGAACACCCTTTTTAAACGCCCCGATGATAACCATTCGGGGCGTTCCCTATTTTAGGCTATACAAATATTTTTTCATTTCAATCCGTTGCATTCTTCTTGATTTCTTCATCAATATCCATTATTTTTATACGGGGATCGGGAACAGTGGAAGTGAATTTACGTATGATAATTAACCGAAAATATTAGAGGAGAATAACATGAAAAAAGCAGTGCTCATTGGATTGGCAATTTGTCTGATACTCTCTGTTTTCCAAATTGTCCTGGCTCAGGAAGCAGCAGAAACGAAATGCGAAACCCAGGAAACAAAAATGGAACCGATACCTAAAATCACAATCGTAAAACCGTTTTATTATGCCGCACTGGAAATGACCGGAAGCTACGATCAGCATGGAGAGGCTTTTGGTACATTGTACGGATTGGCCGGCAAATTGATGCTGGACATGAACCAGCCCGTTTTCGGCATTTACTACAACAATCCCCAGAACACACCCGAAGCCGAACTCAAATGGGAACTCGGCCTTCCGGTTTCCGAAGGCCAGAAACTCGAAGAACCCCTGAAACTGAAAAAATGGGAATACAAACTGCTGGCAACCAAAAATTACAAAGGCAGTTTTTCATCCGAGGCAATGGGGGCATGTTATGCAGGCCTCTATCAGTGGATTACCGAGAATCAATACGCACCTGCTGGACCAATGATGGAAAAATATCTCGGCCAGCCGACGATGGACGAAAAAGGCGAATGGTGCGGAGAAATTGAAATTATCATGCCGGTTCAAAAAATTATGGAAGAACCCGTATCCGATAAATAGTGTTCTGTAAACATCTCATTTCAAATCCCGGGATTAAAAATTCCGGGTTTTTTTATTGAATGTATATTCGTCAATCCCAAATTTCCTTGCTTTCGTCGACAGTTTCAATTATTTTAAAAAGAAAAACAAACATTGGACGATGGAAATCCTGTCACTGAATCAACAAATAAGGGATTTTTCATTTACCAAATCCCGAACACCGAGTCGTAAAACGGAGAATATGTTCTGATGAAATATCATCACATCGGCATTCCAACCCAACAGAAACTAAAAGACGAGATTCATCTCAAACACCTGAAAATGTACGTCAGCGGCTACGGAGAGAATCCATACGGAATCGAATGGATGCGGTATGAAGACGATGCACCTTACCCGAATCTCATCAAAACAGTGCCTCATGTTGCCTTTGAGGTTGCCGACCTGATGAAAGCGATAAAAGGAAAAAACGTGATTATCCAACCCAACACCCCGAGCCGGGGAGTCCGGGTGGCTTTTATAGAAGACAACGGCGTACCGATCGAGTTTCTCCAGATCGACCGCAACATCGCAGAGAAAGGATTATAACTTATTTGATCAAATAACGAACGCAGCGCGAATATTTCATCGTTCGGGATATCCATCCCGTATCTATAAAATTGCAATTGACAATATGAATTGATAATACAATTATAATAAAATATAGGGTCTGGCTATGGAAAAAAATAATGAGACCAATCGATCAAAGAAAACCGATTCGGGGAAATCCATCTCAAGGCGCCAATTCATTTCAACAACCGGTGCTGTGACAGCGGGACTGCTCATCAATCCTTTCGGTAAATCTAAAAGCGCACATGCTCTCGGAATTTCAGATTATGCAGCCCAGGTCGCCGTGACCCAGGCAATGGATTACAGCAGCCCGGCGCTCATCAAACAAAAAGTACAGCATCTTTTCGAATCACTGGGCGGTATCAGTGATGTGGTCAGTGCGGGCGATAAGGTGGCGGTTAAAATCAACCTCACAGGCGGATCCGGCAGTGCAAATCATTCCAAACTCCAGGGCTATGATATCACCGAGGCCATGTGGACACATCCGACTGTGCTGCGTGCTGTGTGTGAACTGTTACTGGACAGCGGTGTGACTGCCGATGACCTCACTATTGTAGAAGCGATCTGGGATATGGCATCATACAACAACTTCGGCTATAAGGATGTGCAGGATGATCTGGGTTTTCAGCTGGTAAATCTCAATGAGGCGGCTCCTTATACGGATTATATGGAAAAAGAAACCGGTGAAAACCATTTTAATTACAGCTCTTTCACACTCAACCGGATTCTGGATGAAGTGGATGTCTATGTATCCATTCCCAAGATGAAACAGCACTACGATGCGGGTGTCACCCATACCATGAAAAACCAAGTCGGAATTACCCCGTTGTCTTTTTATGGAACCAGTACCCGTGTTCACCTGCATAACAAAAATGGATCGGAAAATATCAGAACCTACCTCCCCCGATCAATCATTGACTTGAACTTGGCCAGACCAGTCAATCTGGGCGTGGTGGACGGGATCATCAATGCAGATGGTGGTGAAGGTGTCTGGAATCCAACATTTGTTCCTGCTGAATACCACCTGCTTCTTGCAGGAAAAGATCCCGTGGCTACGGATTCAGTCTGCTCGCATCAGATGGGCAATGATCCGGAGACAGAAAAATTTCAATTACCCAGCGGTCAGGAATGCGACAACTACCTGCTTCTGGCCAGCCAGATTGGCATGGGCACCAATACATTGAGTGAAATTGAACTGGTCGGTGATGGAGCCGATTTGATTCACACATCGGTTGGACACCCTCATTATGCATCCATACCCAATGCACTTCAGCTGTTTGACAATTGGCCGAATCCGTTTAATGCAGTCACTTGTATCCGGTATTATGTCCCCGGGGCTCAGCACATCACTCTTAAAATTTATAACGGAATGGGCCAGGCTGTTGAGACTTTGGTAGACGGTCATATTTCATCAGGTGAACATCAGCTGCACTGGAATGCAAATCATCTGCCGAGCGGCATATACTTCGCCAGACTGCAGTCAGGCCGGCATGTCAAAACACAAAAATTGATTTATCAGAAATAATTAACTGTAAAAGGAAAACCACTGAATGAAAAAATTTTCATATTGCTCATTCATACTCAGTTACTGCCTGGTATTTGGATTAAACAGTGCATTTGCTCAAAATCCGCTGATACTGGATCAGTTTACGGCCGATCCCTCTGCGAGGGTATTTGAAGGCAAGGTTTACCTCTATCCGTCGCATGATGTCAAATGCAAGTCCAACTGGTTTTGCATGAAAGATTATCATGTTTTCTCATCGGAAAACCTGACCGATTGGACAGACCATGGCATTATCATCAGCCAGGAAAATGTACGCTGGATGGATTCGACTTCAAACAGTTTATGGGCTCCCGATTGTATCGAGAGAAACGGCAAATATTATTTTTACTTTCCGGCCAAAATCAAAAATACATCATTCGCAAAATGGATGGCGATCGGAGTTGCTGTATCCGATACGCCATACGGGCCTTTCAAACCCGAATCCAAACCCATCGATGGCGTTTTCGGTATCGACCCCAATCCATTCATCGATAAAGACGGCCAGGCCTATCTCTACTGGGCCGGCGGCAGACGTTTACACATGGCCAAGCTTCAAGAAAACATGCTGGAACTTGCTGCTGAACCGCAGGAAGTTGAGGGATTGCCCGAAGGATTCAAGGAAGGCCCGTATCTTTTTGAAAGAAACAGCATTTACTATCTTACCTTTCCCTATGTAATCAAGAAAACCGAGACACTGGCTTATGCCACAGGCGACACTCCCATGGGACCTTTTAAGTACAAGGGTGTCATCATGGATGAATCGCCGACCGGCTGCTGGACCAATCACCATTCCATTATTCAATACAAAGGACAGTGGATTTTATTTTATCACCACAATGACCTCTCGCCCCATTTTGATAAAAACAGGTCCGTCCGGGCGGACAGCCTGTTCTTTAATGAAGACGGCACCATTCGAAAAGTGATTCCCACTTTGCGGGGCGTGGGTCTCACCGATGCCGC
>CAZTZL010000031.1:0-11969 GCA_964617625.1 uncultured bacterium | reverse complement strand
TCACTGCCGTTCTTTTAAAAGGAAAAATCGTTGAAATCGATTGGCTACAGTTTGAATAATCCTTCTTCCCTGTTCCATTGAATGTATATCGCATTATCATTCTGACCGGCCGCACTGAAAATGGGAATCCTGGATCATTTGAAAGAGTTACAGTTTTTCTTTTATAACGACTAAAATCTTTTCTTCCAATCACTTAAAATAGAGTAGATTTTTGTAAATTATCTTATTATATTTATTAATAATTTTACATCCTCTGTACTGATTTTAATTCTGTTAATCAATCACTCGGCCCAAATTGAAACAGGGGAATTAAAATAATATTATCCCGACTTCCATAATTGCTATCTGAATTAGATTGATCCCTCAGAGCGGAAACTGGTTATATGATTAATAAAACAATCTCACACTATAAAATTATTAAAAAAATCGGTGAAGGTGGAATGGGTATAGTCTATAAAGCCAGAGATACCAAACTCCACCGTTTTGTCGCACTTAAATTTTTACCCCGGGAACTCACTGAAGATTCTGACGCCAAAGAACGATTTATCCGGGAAGCACGGACTGCCTCCTCTTTGGATCACACGAATATCTGCACCATATACGAAATTAACGAGACATCAGACGGACAGATATTTATTGCCATGGCTTATTATGAAGGAGAAACCCTCAAGGAAAAAATAAAAACCGGACCTTTGCCGTTGCATCAGGCTCTCGATATTGCCATTCAAATTTCACATGGTTTGGCAAAGGCCCATGAGACCGGACTTGTGCATCGGGACATCAAACCTGCCAATATTTTCATTACCAATGACGGAGTTGTAAAAATTATCGATTTTGGATTAGCCAAACTGGAAGGGCAAACCCGGCTCACCAGAGACATGTCCACCATGGGCACCATTGCCTATATCTCCCCCGAACAGGTCAGCGGGAAAGAAACAGATCCAAGAACCGATATCTGGGCAGTGGGCGTTATTCTTTACGAAATGCTGACGGGGCAATTGCCTTTCAAAGGTGATTATGATCAGGTTGTGATTTACTCCATTCTTCATGAGAAGCCGAAAAAAGTCTCTTCCATTTCCGCGGATATTCCAAATGAATGTGAACAAATCACCGATAAAGCATTGCAAAAAGCAATTTCAAAGCGATATCAACACATGAAGCAAATGGAAAATGATCTGAAAAATGTAAAACGAAACCTGCCGATTCATGATTCGAAAAAAAAAGCACCGTCATCTCCTATTCAAAAAATAAAAAACCATTACGTACCAGTTGGGTTATTAATTCTTCTTTTGACAGGTTTCTTCATAATTAAACCAATAATTTTAAAAAAGAAAATTGAAAAACCGATCTCCATCGCTGTCATTTCTTTTGAAAATCAAACTGGGAATAAAGCATACGACTATTTACAAGATGCGATACCAAATCTGTTGATCACCGGTCTGGAACAGTCTTCGTCGCTGCAGGTGACCACCTGGGAACGCCTGTATGATCTTCTGAAACAGGTCGGCAAGGAAAACATCAAAAGTATCGATAAGAACACAGGGTTTGAATTGTGTGCGCTTGACGGTATCGATGCGATTGTATTGGGCAGTTTTATCAAGGCAGGAGAGCTTTTCGCCACGGATGTCAAGGTTCTGGATGTCACCACAAAAAAACTGTTAAAAAGCGGCCGTTCTCAGGGGAATGGCGTTGAAAGCATCCTGAAGCAGCAGATCGATGAGTTAAGCCATGAGATATCAAACGGCATCACCCTTCCTGCAAAACAGGTTGAATTCCGGGACACAAAAATAATGGATGTTACCACCTCTTCCATCGAAGCGTACCATTATTTTATTCGCGGCAGGGATGAATATTTTCGGGAAACCGGTGAGGCAATCAAATATTTCAAAAAAGCAATCGAAATCGATTCGACGTTCGCTACTGCCTATTTATGGCTTGGGCGGTCATTTGGACCCAACAAGACTGAAAGCAAACGGTTATTCCTGAAGGCAAAGCAATATTCACAGCGAGCCACAAAAAAAGAACAACTTTATATCGAGGCTGAACTGGAGCCCGATTTTGAAAAGAAAATGCAAATCTATCAGCAAATGATCAAAGAGTACCCCAAGGAGAAGTATCCGCATTATATACTGGCCGAGCATTATGCCTATCATGAAAAATTCGAAGCGGCCATCAGCGAGTGCCTGAAAGCGCTGGCGCTGGATCCCTATTTTACACCGCCTACCCGGGTATTATGTCACCTGTATGCAGAGACCGGCAAACAGGAGAAAGCGGATGAGTATCTAAAACGGCTGGCTGAACTTCATCCCGGTGATGCACCGCCGGTAGTCATGGTTGGCAGTATTTATTTTGCAAACGGAGACATCGATGAGGCCATTCGCAAATTTAGGGAAGCCTCCGAGTTCGATCCCAATGCCATGTCAGAAATTTATACATCCATTGCCTTCGCGGTTAAAGCAGAATTTCAGCAGGCGATTGACTGTACGGACAGGTACATCGCTGATGAGCTGTCGTATTTCAAACGGCCCGGGGGACGCGGTTTTCGCGGTTATTATTACGTCCTGACCGGACGATATCAGGAAGCACTCAGAGATGTTGAATTCGCTTCCGATATGTTCAAAGCATGGAACAATTCGGCTTTTATCATGTTAAGCGAAGCCTTGCAGGGAGCTTCCTGTCTTGAAAAAAGAGATTATCAGCAGAGCCGAACGCATTTTAATCATTATCAACAATTGTTTATAAAGAAATATAATTATCCCGATCCGCATTTTTATGATTTTACCTGTGAACCGTTTCTGGGGCTGCTCGATATACGTGAGGGGAAATTAGATTCAGCCCGCGTCAGACTCAATCATTTAAAAACCATATTGCCCGATTTTCATGTGCTGTATACAGACATCATTGACGTTCACTGTAAGATATTGAAGGCGGAATTGTTATTGGCTGAAGATTCAACGGATGCAGCCATTGAGATCGGTGAAGGTATCAAAGAGCTGGCTATTCCGAGATATTTTTTCAATCCGGACAGAATTATATTTTATAATCTTCCTTTTTCAAAAGATATTTTAGCTCGCGCCTATATAAAGAAAGGAAATATCAACAAGGCCATTGCCGAATATGAACGCTTGATTCATTTTAATCCGAAAAGCAAAGACCGCCGGATCATGAATCCGAAATATCATTATTATGTGGCTAAATTGTATCAGCAAAAAGGTCAGAAAAGCAAAGCCATTCAGCATTTAAAACAATTCCTTGACATCTGGGAAAATGCGGATGAGGATATCCCTGAATTAATGGATGCAAAGAAACGGTTGAGAGAATTGACAAATCAAACATAAATGAAAACTCAAATGATGGATAATCAATCAAAATTAAAATCTGATGCGCTGATTGAACTCGCCCAGACTCTGTGTCATCAAAATAACTTCGAAGAAATTCTAAGGTTGACTTCACATAAAGCTGCTCATTTATTGGCCGCGGAAGATGCCTCTATTATGATGATTAATCCGCGAACACATCAGACCCTAAAAACCATATTCTCCAAAGGTAAAACAGAGGATGATCATACTTATCATTTATTTCATACCAGTATAAGCGGATGGGTATTGAAAAATAATATGTCTTTTATCAGTAAAAATATTCAGTCAGACTCACGATTTGAGAAAAGTGTATTTCATGGCATAACCGTAAAATCTGTCATATGTACACCGCTTCGTTGTGATGATCAAATTATCGGCCTGCTTCTGGTTTTAAATAAAACGGATGCAAATGAATTCAACAAAGACGACCTTCATTATCTGGAAGAGTTATCAGGTATTGTTTCGCCGTTCTTGAGAAATGTTCAAAAGATAGAACACTATTTCACACCTCAAATACCCAAAGACGCCATTCTTCTAAAATACGAAGCTTTCGGATTACTTGGAAAATGTCCAAAATTCATTGAACTGTTACAGGCCGTCGAAGCAGCAGCCCGATGCGATGTCCGTGTTCTTCTGGAGGGCAGGAGCGGCACAGGCAAGGAGCTGATTGCCAGAGCAGTTCATGCCTGCAGCCAAAGAAGCGCGTATCCATTTATTGCTGTGGATTGCGGCGCGATTCCTGATAATTTAATCGAAAGTGAATTGTTCGGTCATATCAAAGGCGCATTTACCGGGGCCGCTATAAACCGCAAAGGATTATTTGAAGAGGCGGATAACGGGACACTGTTTATGGATGAAATCACGAATCTGCCTATGGATATGCAGGTTAAATTGCTCCGCGTACTGCAGGAGGGAGAAATACGCCCGCTCGGCAGCAATACGACACGAAAAGTCAATGTCCGCGTGATCACAGCAGCCAGCATTTCTTTGAGAGAGCTGGTCCATGATAAACAATTCAGGGAAGATCTGTTCTACCGTCTGCTGGTTTACCCCATTCATGTGCCCTCGCTGGAAGAAAGGCGGGAGGATATTCCTCTGTTGGCCGAACACTTTCTAAGCCAATTTTCAAAACAGCAGAACAAGGTAATTGAAAGTTATGCTGATGACGTCATAGACCTGATGAAACTTCACCCATGGCAGGGCAATATCCGTGAACTGGAGAATTTTATCGAACGGCTGGTCACAGTAACTCCTGTCGGAGTAAGACAGGTGGATACTGCCCTGTTGCCCGATGAATTTCATGCTGAATTGAAAAAAATTCAGAAGAACCGGAATCATGGTCAAGCACGCCAATCACTGAATGAAAGTCTGGTGGATTACGAAAAAGAACTGATACGCCAGGCCCTGATTCAGCATCAATGGAATCAAACTTCCACAGCAACCTCATTGGGAATCCCTGAAAGCACATTGAGATATAAAATGCAGAAGTACAAGATAAAAAAATAGAATTGTGAATTCTTATAACGGAATATTTTCTGCACTCTTCAATCTATTATATCCAACGAGCTAATAAAATTCACAGAGTCATGCCCGCGGAATCTTGCGAATTCATACCGCAGGTTTCCGCGAATTCACTGCTTTAACACATCTTTCCAATTTTATCTCATACTCTGATAATTTCTATGAAATAAACCATTTAGAAAGGCAGTTTATTCTCATGAATTGTTTGCTAATTATTTTGGCATGCTTATGGTATATACTTTAATTAAACCTGATTTTATTAGATCTGACAGAATAGTTACCAGTGATAATTTTTACAATTCACAGGAGAATATCATGAACAAGAAAGCGATCATTTTTATGCAATTATTTGCATTTAGTTTCGCTGGTTACAACCCGGTGGTCGCCCGGACAGGAGGTCTCGGTGAAACCGGAGCAATCGTCACAAATTGTGAAGATTCGGGGCCGGGATCTTTCCGTGAAGCTATATCCTATGCCAACAGCAATCCCGGATCGGATACGATCCGGTTTCAGATACCGAAAAACATTCCAGGTTTTGACACGGATATCGATGTCTGGGTGATCAAACCGGAGAGCAAACTGCCAACCATCACAGACGCTCTTTATATCGATGGATTTTCACAGCGGGAATTTATCGAAGAGGACAGTAATCCGTATGGACCCGAGATCTGGCTCCATGGAGAGCTTGCGGGTTTATATGCGAATGGTTTTAAAAGCACCGCGCCGCTCACAGATATCGAGGGTTTGACGATCAGTCATTTTCAAGGTATTGGGATTGTTATGGAAGGTGTGAATGGCGGAAGTATTTCCGGATGTTATATCGGAGTCGACTTTCGAGGAGATGCCGGCGCAGCGAATCAGGACGGTATTCTATTGTCTAAACACACACGAAATATCACCATTGCTTCAAAAGATACGGATAAGAGTATTATTTCCGGGAATTCATATACTGGAATCAGCATGATAGATACATGCAGTCATATTCACATTTTGGGGAACATCATTGGTTTGAACCGCACCGGAACGTTCAAGATCGGCAACCTGAATAGTGCGGGCATTAAAATTGATAATCAATGCGACAGCGTGGATGTGTCTGATAATTTGATCGGCGGCAACAAATTTGGAGTTTATATATACCGCTCTCAGCACATCAAAATTGAAAACAACTTAATTGGTTTAAATGAAGTAAACGATGAAATCCTTGAATTTGGCAATGAATCTTCTGCCATAAGCATCCTTGAAGGAGCGAATAACAATAATATTATCGGGAATTCAATTTGCTTCAACAATGGCGGTGTTTACATTAGCGGCGAAGGCACCATTCGCAACAAAGTGAGTCACAACCAAATTTCAAAGAATGGCTGGAATGGCATATGGAATGATTTCGGCGGCAACCTGGAACTCGCGCCTCCTGTCATTTACAGCGCATCCGTCACATCTGTAACCGGCACAGCGATTCCCAATGCCTCTGTGGAAATCTATACGGACCCCGAATCTCAAGGGCTGATTTTCCAGGGTGAGGTTCTTGCGAATGCCAGCGGCCAGTTCACCTGGAACGGCACGATTACAGGTCCATACACAAACGTGACAGCCATTGCCATCGACGAAAACGGCAACACATCGACATTCTCCCAGGCAGCCGTAATGACGGATGTGGAACGATTGCACTTTTCGAATATCCCCAAAATATTCTCACTTTCTCAAAATTTTCCCAATCCGTTTAACCCTTACACAACGATTTCATTTTCTGTTCCTCAGGCCTGTTTTGTGACATTGAAGATTTATAATCTTCTGGGAAAAGAAGTTGCCACACTGTTGCGTGAGACCAGGGCGGCCGGGGAGTATTCCGTGCAGTGGAACGGAGAAAATCACGCGGCAGGTATTTATTTCCTCTTCATGAAAGCCGGGGATCATTCATCAAGTTCAGGACAAGGTTTTACAGAAACAAGAAAACTGATTTTACAAAAGTAATTATTTAAATAGAACCATCTATGAAATGATAATGAAGGAATTAAAAGGAGAATATCTAATGAAGCGTTCTTTAATTGTATTGTCCATAATGCTTGTTTTTTCACTTACCCCATCAATCATCTGTGCACAGCACAGCCAGGTTCTGGCAAAAATCAGAGTGGATGAAAACGGCCATGTTGAAGTTTTGGATGACAATGAAACCAGTGACAACATTCCCGGTATCATTGCTGAACCATCCACAGAACGCAATCACACGGACGGTTCAAATCAGAAAAATCCGGGCATCATCGAATCACAATCCGTCCACAGCGATCAATTCAATGATCCTCCCGAAGAAACGATGAGTCCCGGACAGAACTTAACATACGTATCACGCTTTTGCAGTTATACCTATGATTATCCCAAACTTACCGTTCATGTTCGCATTATCAATAACGGGACATCATATGTATCTCAAATTTGGTTAATTATTTATGCTTCACAAAATACAATTATCGGTGATGCGGATGATCAATATATAACTAACCGATACTCCTCTGGACTTGCACCTGGCGCCTATGTAGATGTAAGTAGTCCTACTGTTGATGTTAAAAGAATATTTGGTGAATTTTATGTGGGATTTATGATAGATCCTTTGGATGAAATTGCTGAAGACAATGAAAGTGACAATAGCGGTTATTTGACGCCGACCATTGAGAACCCTTTGCCTCTTGTCAATCTGTACATTTCTAATGGGGACATGCGTAATTGGGACTTTTCTATAAACTATCCTTATTGGACAGCCAATATTCGTGTGGAAAATGAAGGTATCTTGACAGCGGGACCAAGCCGGATCGGTTATTATTTTTCTGAGGATAATAATATTACAACATCTGACATTTTAATCGGATATAGTGATGTTCCGGCGTTATCATCAAGGACCTATTCGGATCAAAAACCAACTATTAATTTTTCGTCATATCCCGGCTACTGGTATATTGCAGCCTTGGTCGATGACCTCAATGAGGTCGATGAGGGGATTTTTGAGGATGACAATATATCGATGCGAAATTGGTTTTATGTGCAATCTCCACCACCCATTACTCAATGTGATCTAGTTGTAACCTCAGTACAGGTGCTTGACAGTGAAGGACCGGATATTATCTGCAAATTAACTGTCAAAAATCAGGGTTCTGAAACTACCAATGCCGGTTTTAAAAATCGTATTTATCTGTCACAGGATAAAACCATCACCAGCTCAGACTATCATATCACAGACTGGAACGTCACCAGCCTCATCGGGCCCGGCGCCTCCAAAACCAGTTCGGAAATAAATACCACGGTCAGCGGTGTTCCTACCGGCGGATACTATCTGGGCGTTATTACAGACGGTAACAATGAAGTCGTTGAAACCAACGAAACCAACAACACCGGCTATGCCAATTCACCAAAGGTGAACATTTCCCAACCACCCACAACCCAGCCCGACTTGATCGTAACCGGTGTTACGGTAACCGACGGGTCAGGCCCTCAGATCGCATACCAGTACTCGATTCAAAACCAGGGCAGCGCCGGGACAGGAAGCGGATTTACAAATTTCGCCTGTTTATCCACGGATCAAAACATCACACAGTCAGACACCAAAATCGGTGAAACTCAGTGCAGTACTCTGAATGCCGGTGCAACCTGTAATTCAGGACCGGTTCAAAACGCAGTCAGCAACCTGCCTGCCGGCGAGTATTATTTTGGAATCATTGCAGACGCAAACAGGGCTATTTGGGAATCGATTGAAGACAACAATACGGGTTATGCCAATTCGCCAAAGGTGAACATCCCTGAACAGGAAATGGTCATTCTGGATGTGCCCATGGCAGAAACGTCCCCTGTGATCGACGGAAACATGGATGCACTATGGAAAAGTGTCTGTTCGGTGCCTCTGGAACAAAAGAATCTTTCGGATGATATCGCTCCAGAGGACTGGCTGGACTGTTCCGCCTTTTTCAGAATGATGTTTGATGAAAATAATTATTACCTCTTTATTGAAACCTGTGATGATATTCCGAACATTTCAAATGCCCAGTCTTGGGAAAATGATTCGTTTGAAATTTATTTTGACGGGGACAACAGCAAAAACGATCAGATCACAGGCTATGATAACAATGACATTCAGCTGAGATATGTGGTCGGAGAAACTACAGAAGATATGGGCCATGCGCCCCATTCCGAATGCAAATTCAAGAACACGGAAAACGGATACAATATGGAAATCCGGATTCCCGCGCAGGACATGACCTTTGCCCTTTCGCCCGGTCACACTTTCGGTTTTGAGATTCAGATGAATGACAATGACTCAGGTCAGCGGGATCATTGCCTGAAATGGTGGTCCGCAAGCAATGATTCCTGGATCAATCCGGGCCTTTTCGGCACAGCGCACACCACCGATTATATCGCCTCGAATCCCATGCGCATTCTTCAGGTTCAGGATATTCCTGTGATTGACGGAGTCGCAGATGATGCGGCCTGGGCCGGTATCCCCTGGATCAGCGGCCGTACATTTGTGACCCAGAGTGATGGGAACCCCCTGGATCCGCCCTTTGATATCAATCATGTCAATGGATGGAATGACTGCCGTTTCAATTACAAAATGATATGGCAGGACGGCAGGCTTTACTTTTACTCGGATGTATTTGACGACATCATCAGCACGTCCCAAACCGAACAGTGGATGAATGACGGTTTTCAGATCTTTGTGGACGGCAGCAATGACAAAACAGAGTCCAGAAATGCTAATGACGGTGAAGTTAATTTTTTGTACGGCGTTGAAACAGATGGTGATCAGGTTTTTACCCAAACTGCTTCCGGATGGACCATTGAGGCGAGAATCTTTCTGACAGCCGATTTCGGGATCGTCCCCAATGTCGGTGAGCTGATGGGGATGGAGGTGCGTCTGGGTGACAATGACGGAAGCGGGCGCGATTTGTGGACGCAATGGTGGAACAACGATGACATTGGGTTCAGCAATCCCGGTTTTCTCGGAACGGTTCAATTCGCGGGCCTGGCAGGGGAAATTATCAGTGATGTGAAGACCCATGATAATACTGCCATCCAAACTTTTCATCTTTACCGGAATTACCCTAATCCCTTTAACCCCTCGACAACTATTCGATTTATATTGCCAAAGGCCTGTTTTGTGACGCTTAAGATTTATAATCTTCTGGGAAAAGAAGTTGCCACACTGTTGCGTGAGACCAGGGCGGCCGGGGAGTATTCCGTGCAGTGGAACGGAGAAAATCTCGCGGCCGGCATTTACTTCCTGCGTATGAAAGCAGGAGAATTTATCGAAACGAGAAAACTGATTCTGCAAAAATAGAAAACCAGGATGATTACCTGTCACATCCACCCTATTTAATAGAAGGAGCATATCATGATTTCCAAACCATCTTTTCGAATGTTTGTTACCGCAATGCTATTGTTTTCCTGTTACGCACGGGCCGCGGACTATTTTTCGGGCCGCGTCTACAGCGGCAATAAGTGGGACGAAAGCACACCCATCGCGAACGTCGCTATCACACTGTACGGATCAGCGAATCCGGATCAGATCGGGATGCAACTGGGAACAACAACCACACAGGCCGGCACCGGCTGGTATCAGCTGATTGCACCCAGAGGCTATACTTATTATCACATTGTCGAGACGACACCGTCCGGTTATCATTCCACGGGCGCCGCTTCCGTAGACGGAAATGTGATCGATAATGACCATATTCGTTACTCAATCGTATCAAATCACTTGTCCGAGCAAACCCTGACGGGCAACAAGTTCTGGGACGCTCCGAATGCTCCGGACATAGACGTATTTTGGAACAGCATCAAGATCAATGATGGAAGCACCACACCGTCATCGGCCAACGGCACGGAATTCGGGTCGGTGGATGTTTCGGGTGGAAACTTCAGCAGGAGTTATACTATCGAAAATACCGGCACCGCGGACCTGGACTTTATCGGCGTCACCATTTCCGGTTCGGGAGATTTTACGGTCACTACACAACCGGCCACCTCCTTACCTGCAGGCGGCCGTGCACCCTTCACTGTCCGTTTCGATCCCAGTGCTGCAGGCACACACTCGGCCACGGTGAACATTGCCAATAATTCGGCCAAGAATCCCTATGATTTCGCTGTCCGGGGCACAGGGACTCAAACCCAGCAGGAAGAATGGGATTACGGTGATGCAGGTATATACATTGATCAATATCCGATTTACTTTGCGCAGAACGGCGCGCGGCATAAAATCGTTCCCGGATTCTGTCTTGGAACGCTCATCGATGCGGAACCGGACGGCCAGAGTGATTATCATTGTGATGGGGATGATCATAACGGCATTGATGACGAGGACGGGGTGAAATTTATATTCCCCTATCATTTTGGCCAGGAATGTACAGTCGAGGTCACCGCGACAATACCCGCCGGGATGAATGGTTATCTGGATGCCTGGTATGATTACAATCATGATAAAATCTGGACAGCAAACGAAAAAGTGTTTGACAGTGTACTTTTAACAAATGGTACGAACACTTTTTCTTTTATACTACCCATGACCGAACAATATTGGTCCCCGGTTGCACGTTTTCGTTTAAGCAGCACCGGGGGGCTTGATCCGACGGGTCCTGCTGATGACGGTGAAGTCGAAGATCACTACTGCGATGAGGTTTATTGGATGGATTATGGGGATGCGCCGAGCCCCTACCCGACGCTGCTGTCCGACAATGGAGCGCGGCACACGGGTTACTGTTATCGATTTGGATCGGCGTTAGATCCGGACTCTATCGGATTTCCTGATCCGGATGCGCTAGGTGATGACAATGACCATGCTGATGATGAGGACGGCGTGGTTCTGCCCATTCTAATGCGCGGCCAGCCGGCGCAGGTATTTATTGAAATGTCTCCATTTCAGCCTGTTACCAATTTGTCATCTGTCCAGGCATGGATCGACTGGAACCAGGACGGTATCTGGCAGCATCCGGGTGAACAGGCCTATTCCGGATCGTTACCGGATGGCGGCAATACCATTACAATCCAGGTGCCGATTACTGCCAAATCAGGAAACACATTTGCCCGGTTCCGCAGCAGCTACCACGGCGG
>CAZTZL010000030.1:6373-38680 GCA_964617625.1 uncultured bacterium | reverse complement strand
TGGGATCGTAAAGAATGAAAATTCCCTTCTCCGCATGATTACAGGAATCCGGACCCGTATCATTCTCAAACGTGTGCCAGCCGTCATATCCCAGTGTGCCAACCGACCGCCAGTATAAATCTCCGAAATAAATAATCAGATCCGGCGGAATATTTTTGGTTTCTTTATATACATCTTCCGGTTTATACACTTTGGTGTTGATTGATTTGCCGTCCGGATCGGTAATAGCTGTCAGTTCCCGAATCAGTTCATCCCGCACCTGTTCATATTCAGAGGACGGAATAATTCCTTCCGGCTCCCGGTCGCGGACATTCATGAACAGCCGTCCGTAATATCCACCACTTCCCCAGGCCCTGGTTCTGGACCAATCCACTTCCATTTCTTCGAATTTCTTGATTTGTCCAGGCACGGGATCTTTTTTAAAAACAAGATATCCGTTCCGCCATAACCACTCGTTGATGCAGAAACCGCCGTCCATGCGTTTGGCCCCGTGATCGGAAACGACCAGCACGGTTGTATTTTCATCAATCAGCGACAGACATTTCCCAATTTTCTGATCGGTATAGATGTAGTAATCGCGGATCGCGTTTTCAAAGGGATTCCCTTGAACATATCGGGGATGTTCCGGATCATGAAAATTCCAGAACGCATGGTGCATCCGGTCGATTCCGATTTCCATGATCATAAAAAAGTCCCAGGGTTTCTGCTTCATCAGATAATCGGTTAGTTTGAAATGGGCGTTCGTCATTTCATAAATCTGCTTCAGCAGTTTTTCTTTATCATCCGTTCGAAAATCCTTGACATCAAATGCATACTGCGGAATCAACGAAAGAACTTCCCGTTTCAATCCAAAGGGATAAGCAAAATCACTTTTTATATTTGGTGTGAGAAAACCGGAGACCAGACAGCCTTTTATCGGCAGGACTGGATAGGTCTGTGGTACGCCAATCACAACGCTTTCCAAACCCGCCTCGCCAATGATGTTCCAAACACGCTTTTCTTTAACCGCATCTCCCATTGCAATGCTCATTTTGTCGTATGAGTGGTCGGCGCGGTTTCGAAAACCGTAGAATCCCAGGGTTCCCGGATCTTTGGAAGAGAGCATGGAAGACCAGGCCGGGACCGTGATTGCAGGGATCGTGGACTGCAACTTTCCCCAGAGTCCGTGATCCATAAGTCTTCCAAGGTTCGGCAAAACCGGGCGCCATCGATCAAAAACAAGCTGGGGTGTAGCGCAATCCAGTCCGATTACAAAAATTTTTCTTCCGGACTTTTTCCTGAGAAAATTAAACCATCCCATTTGAATCACTTTCTATATTTCAACACCAAAAACGTTTTTGAACATAAAACCGGTAATCATGGAGAAAATAAAAAAGAGAACAAGCCAGTGAATTCTGATCCCGAGAACCGTCAGCGATTGATGTGGATAGTGCAGATGAATTTCCCGAAGGAAATCTTTCCCGGAAAGTGGCGGTTCCGCCGGATAGAGGAAGCTCTTTAAGGAAGAGGCTTTTACCTTCTCGGGAGATATTTTTTCCCGATGTGAATCCACAAAAATCTGCTTGTTCAGTGTCTTTTGACCATATCGAAAAACAAGCTCTCCTTCCCCTTTCGAAACGGCCCGGATCCGCCAGTAAATCCGGTCCTCATCGGGAATGAATAGAGGCGGCGTTTCGATACGAATATTTTCCGGTGCTTCGAGTCGGAATTCCGAGCTTTGAACACCTTCGGAAAGACTCACATCAAGAACTGCCTGTTCTCCAACGGAAAGGGAACGGTACTCGTAACGCACAGCGATTTGAATCATAATCAGTAAAACTGGAATAAATAGAAAGAGCATCGGCTTGAGTGCGTAACCGAGATATTTCATGTTACTTTTCATGACATTCCGAAAAGCCTGCACGGACAAACCGGCATCGTGCTGATAAAGCCGTAGCTCGAGCAGATAGGCCTGGATGTGGTTCTTGACCGTTCGGATTCCCTCCTGATTGGAAACCCTCTTGAAAATCAGCAGCATGAACAGACCCGTTACAACGGAGATAAAAATCAATCCCCAGACAGGAGACAATCCCGAAAATGGGGCAAAAATAAGGTCAAAAATAAACGTAACGATTTGATTAAAAACAATCATATAAAGGATTCGATTGATTGATTAACTACTCAATATACCCCAATCCGCGAAGACGCTTTTCCACCTCTTCGACCGAATCGCCTCCTTCCTCGATTTTGGACAGCTCTTTCTCAATAACATGTGTGATGAATTCATCGACAGATGAATATCCGGCTGTTTCGGCAAACTTCTTTGCCCGATCGCACAATTCACTCTCTAATTTAATTTTTTTTATTCCCACAGAGACTCCTATGTTTACGAAAATATCGATTTCCCATCCATCCCGCGGAGCGGTTCGATCCCGAATCCTTCCAGGATCGAGGGCGCCAGATCCCAAATGGCTGGCCGGCCGGATTTGACTTCCCGATTTGTCATTAGAACACCGGGAACTGTACTCGGATCCATGCAATGGTCATACGACCACTTGTCCCTCCGGTTTTCAACCCATCCTTTGGGAAATTTTCCGAAAGCTGCTTCGTCTGAAACCCGGTAACCGCGGTTGTATCCCACCACGATATCCGGCCCGATACTCAAATAATTTCCGGAATAAACATCATTGGCATCATAAGCGCGGATTACAATTTTTTGTCCGTTCAACGGATCATGAACTCCCTGAAGTTTTTCGATGATCTCTTTTTTAACCTGTGCGATATCTCCGGGATAAACCGATCCATTGATCTCGCGCCCCCGTACGTTGATATAAATGCTGTTCAATCCCATGGCATAGGCTTTCGTTCGGGGCCAGTCCACAAAATCGTAAAAATTGCTTTCGTGCATCCGCTCCGGACGGGTCACGGCTGTAAATCCGTTATCGACCAGCCACGTGCTGAGATGAAATTCGCGATAGAAAGGAGCGAATCCGTGGTCTGACATGACCAGAAGCATGCTGTCACTGTCCATCTTTCCCAGTGTTTGTTTGAGAACATCGTCCATGGATTTATAATAGTAATACACGGTGTCCCGTACTTCGGGAGAAACATTGAGAGTATATAACGGATGGGCCGGATCGATGAGACGAAGCATCATGTGAGAATTCTGGTCCAGACTCGAAAAATAAAAGAAAAACAGCCCTTCGTCAAACCGGTTCAATTCATAATCGAATGCCTTTAACCGCTCTTGTAAAACAATTTTGGATTGTACAAAAAATTCCCCGTCGGAAAAAACACCATTCGACAGCGCTTTGGTGTCTTCGGGAAATCCCTGTGTATAGAAACGGCCAACCGCTTCTGATAATTCTCGGGCATAGGATTTAGGACTGGAGATCGGCAGATCCGCTTCCATCGGATCAACATTGATTGGCGAGACATAGATACGAAAGTGAGGATGGACCTGCTGCACATAGATCCGCACCATACCGTGAACACTGGAAACCAGCGGCATCATTTCAAAGCTCACTGGAATCCAGTCCGACCATTCGCCTTTGTTTAATACGATATCCCGATCCTGCAAATGGATTTTTATTACATTTTCTATCGGATCACGGTACGCAGATAGTTCTATCCGGGTCACCGCCCCATCCGTCCGCATCGAATTTGGTGGACCTTCGAGAAAAGCACGAAACCTATGATCCTGAGGACGAACTTGGACAACCCTGCCTCCCGTGAATTGACCGGAATTCGGAATTTGAACATCCGTAAATAGCGTAAACGTTCCATAGGAACCTAACATATCAGGCGTCCCCATCCCGCTGATTGCTTCTGATTTGCTGATCTGCACCGGAAAATTGGCCGGAATTTTGAAGAGAGAAACCGGTATGTCTTTTTCTTCTAAGAATTCCCAGAACGGACGTCCATGGCGAAGGAGGTCGATTTTCCCTCTGTCCAAAGGTATCGACCATTTCCCGAATTTCAGGGTTTTATCCGCATCCTGGCTCCTTGAAGTGGAAAGAAATGGAGTAAAGGTTTCCGGTTCCCGATGGATAAAATCGAAAATACCATGCCCTCCGGGATTCAAGCCGGTGATAAAACTCGACCAGGCCACCGGACTCTGCGGAGGCAGTGTGGTCCGGAGCGGACCAAAATGGTGAGATTGAACAAACTTGGAAAATGTCGGCATTTCTCCGCGCTGAACAAAACGGCGAAGCAGATTCGGATCCATTCCGTCGATACCGAGAACAAACACCTTTTTGGCAAATTTGCCGCTTTTAATAAAGGGTTCGGCAAAAAGTTTCTGGATTGGATCTGTCATGAGTGACAGACCAGCCAGCCCCAAAGTGGATTGCTTTAAAAATTTTCTTCTATTTATATTGTTCTTCTTCATGACAATTCCTTATTTCATTCCCTTTTAATTTCCCTCCCCTATAAGAGGGGGAAACACAAAGGGGGTTTTACAACCCAATCCCCAAATCCCTCCCGTCCATATATGACGGAGCTTCGACACCGAATAATTTCAAAATCGTCGGAGCAAAATCCGCAATACTTGGATCTTCGTTTTTCACTTTTTTATTGCAGAAAAGCACGCCACGCACAATCTCAGGATCCATGCCGTGGTCCCCACTCCAGTTTCGGGTATTGTCTTCAAAGACCTCATTCGTGACTTTCCCGATGGCACCATCCCAGGAAATCCGGTAGCCAGAATTATAACCCACAATCATATCCGGTGCATTATTCTTATAAGGCCCTTTATAAACTTCCTGACTGTCGATGATACGGTTAATAGCTGTCTTTCCGGAACAGGGATCTTTCAATCCGTTCAATTTTTGGATAATTTCTCTTTTAAGTTTAATCGCCTCTTCACCGGATTTGACGATGCCATGCTTCTCACGGCCCTGAATATTGAGATAGATTCCAGCCAGACCAAGTGCGTACGCTTTGGTTTTTTCCCAATCCACATTTCGAAAATAATCGATTGTCCGATCATCATTTTTCAATGTGAGATACCCGTTCTGATGGAGCCATGTATTGATATTAATGCCACGAATAAAGGGTTTGAATCCGTGATCGGACAGCACCAGCAGCACCGTATCGTCCGGAATTCGAGCTATGACCCGTCCCAAAAGATCATCCATTTTCTGATAGCATTCTTCAATGCTATCCTTGTACTTTTCCTGATCGGCTCCCCGATTGGCCGGATGATCCTCTACAAGATAGCGGAAAAACATGTGTTGAATCCGGTCAGTTGCGTCAAATACGCAAGCCAAAAATCCTTTTTTCATATGATTGAATATGTGAAAAAATTGATTTTCCCGTTCTTCATGAATTTGATACGCTTGTTTTAAAAAATCCTCTTCATCCAGCACGTGTTCGTTTAATGCCCAGGTATCCTCGATCAATCCCAGGGTTCCAAAAGTGCCCAGCAGTTTTGCGAGATAGACAGAATAAAAATTGGGATAGGAAACAGGCAAAGCCGGTTTTTCAGGATCGATCTGAATGGGCGAAACATAGAGCTCGACATTCGGGGATTTGCTTTTCAAATAGAACTGACAGATACCATGAACCTTCACACCCAGACCGGTACGGAATGCAATTCTGATCCATGGTGTAAATGTTTTTAGTCTTAGTGGATAGGTTTTTTTTTGAATTTGTAATTTGACCTCACCATTGCTATTCAAATTCCAGAGTTGAAAAGGAAGTACAAGCGCTTCCGGTTCTTTTCGAAACGGATGATCCGGGCCTAAAAGTTCTCCTGTGTATGCATTTCCGTTTTTCTGAAGCTGCAGACATACACCGCCCGTGTAGTCCGGCTGTATCTCCAAATCGGATGTATAATAGGAAAATGTCCCCTGCGTTCCTTTGAGATCGGGAACACACATGGCGGAGAGCATTGCTCCATTAAATTTTTCAGGAGGGAATGTAATGGGCACACGAAGAATGTGGCTGAAAATCCCGTGTTCACCCAGGATGCGCCAAAAAGACCGGCTCTTTCTGAGAAACTGAATTGAGGGTTTACCCATGGGGAATTGCCAGTGTCCGATCTTTAAAAAACGATTCGTACTTCGAATTCTGGAGGAGGAAAGTTCCGGTAAATAGGTGTTCGGATTTCTCATTAAAAAGTCGTAGATATTGTGCCGGGCAGGATGCACACCGGTTGAAAAAGTCGACCAGGCCACAGGCGATAGCGCCGGACAGGTCGTTCCCAATCTTCTATATGAACCATTTTGTCTGAGCTTTGAAAAATTTGGAAGCTTACCTTCATTCATATATCTTTCGCAAAGTTCAGGATCCATCCCGTCGAATCCCATAATGATAATCCGGTCGGCAAGAGCCTGGTTGCTTCCTTTTTTTTGATGGATCAGACGGAATAGAATTCGGACAGGCAAAGTCAAAAAAGCAATAAATGCCAGAAAAAACGAGATCAGTAAAGTCATCAGAGAAGACACAAGAGCAAATCCTGCCCCCGGTCCGATATAGGCATACGCAGGCTCAGGGGAAACAAGGACAAAAAATAACAGGATCAAACAAAAAATGGAAACGCTTTTATAAAAAGTATTCAAAGTAATATCCTGAATTTTATACAAAATTAATAGTTAAAAGTATTAAATAATTCAAATAATAGCAAATAATATTTCTTGACAATATTTTAAAAAGTCAGTATCATTTTCTCGGCGTAACTTTTGATATAGAAAACTCGGGTAAATCAGTGCTGACAGTGAATGAAATTCAGTGTAAATCGATCATTAACCGCTCTAAAATTCCGGGACTCGATTACACGATTAATCCCTACCTCGGATGCGCACACGGCTGCGTGTACTGCTATGCCCGTTTCATGTCAAAATATACTGCCCACCAAAATGAATGGGGATCATTCGTCGATGTGAAAGTGAACGCTCCTGAAATCCTGAAAAAGCAGATTACAAGAATCCGTCCGGGAACGGTTTGTCTTAGCACGGTAACCGATCCTTATCAAGCTATTGAAAAAAAATACGGACTGACCCGCCAGATATTATTAACACTTGCAGAACATCGCTTTCCCATATCGATATTGACGAAATCCGATCTCGTCCTCAGGGATATCGACATTTTGAAAACTTTTGAAAGATCCAAATGCGAAGTGGGATTCAGCATCGCAACACTGGATGAAAAAGTACATCGTGTTTTCGAACCGTTTGCTCCTCCGATAAAAAACCGTCTCAAAACGATTAAAGAACTCCATGATCAAGATATAAAAACCTGGGTTTTCATTGCCCCCGTTCTTCCGGTCTTGACACAACAGACACTCGTTGAACTATTGGCCGAGTTGAAAAGATCCGTGGATTATATCCTTGTGGACAAGCTCAACATCAAATGCGGGAACTGGAAAGGAATTTCAAACAGTTTGAAAACACAATTCCCTGAACTCTCGACACAATGGGAAAACACCTTGTTTGATAGAGAAAAAAGAAAATTATACAATGAGGCGATTTATCAACAGATACTGGATGGTTGCCGAAATTACAGGATAGAAGTACAATTTTGCTAAACAAATATTCAGATTTGTATTAGCAACTTTCTCGATTGGGCAGAAAAGAATCAAATAGCCATAAATTACATTTGCCTTTTTTTACAAAAAAAAATTCTCGATACCGATTTTTGAAATTTCCCTCAAGTTTTTTTTGGCATATTCAGACTTTCCGAACCAGAGTTTGAGAATGTGACACGGATAATGTTCACATTCTTGACAGGTGGTCACCCTGCGGACTTTGGCACATTGACAAATCAGACAGAGGCGGCATTCGAGCCACATTTTTTCTTCAAAATCCTGGCACCCTTCGCATCGAAGATCTTCAGGTTGAATTAGGACCCCGAGTTCGTTTCTCATCGTTTTCGCTGTCCTCTCTTTTATTTCCAGATCTCCGGAATGAGCCGCTGTGTAAACCTCGCAATCGGTTTCACAGAAAATCCCGCAATATCCCATTAAAGGATATTTGTCTTTTAGTTTTTTCTCCATTCGATTCTCTACCCACCTAAAAGATTAAACCATTTCAAGATTGACCTTTTCTTTTTAAAATCATCATCGATAAATCGTCGTTCGGTTTTGTATTGCCCTGAAATGATTGAATGTCTTCGATGATCTTTTTCCCGATTGTTTTTGAATCAAGAGTATAATACTGACGGATCAACTGTTTTACTTTTTGATCGCCGAAAAATTCTCCGGCTTTATTTCTCGCTTCTGTTAAACCGTCGGAGTATCCAAAAATTAAATCATCCTGATTTAAACGAATAACTACTTTTTTATATCGCGTCTGATTCATGAGACCCAATGCGGGATCTCCCAAATCCAATTCCCGGATTTTATTATTCTGGACAACCAGCGGAGGAATATGACCGGCATTGAGTATGGATAATTTCCCGGGATCTGAATCGAGCTCAAGATAAATCAAAGAAGCAAACCGGCTTGGAATACAGTCCCGATTAAAAATTCCATTCAACTGACTTCCCAGCCATTCCAATCCTTTTGACATCGGAGCAAGGGCCCGTATTGAGGCCTGAAGCTTGGCCATCAAAAGAGCGGCGCCCAATCCTTTTCCGGCAATATCGCCCAGTGCAAATCCATAACGATTCCCATCGAGTTCGATAAAATCGACAAGATCCCCTCCCACATCATTGGCCGGACGGGTAAAAAGCCACACATCCCATCCCGGAATTTCGGGACGCTCTTCCGGCATCAATGCGACCTGGATTTTTCTGCCCGCTTCCAATTCATCGCGGGCAAGCAGCTTGTCTTTTAACTCGAGCATCAAAACAACAAGAAGTAATCCATAACCGATAAGCTGTGTTTTAATATCAAATTGAACTCCCTCGATAAATTGATTGTTCTGATAACCTGAATTTTCGAGAAAGATAAGTAAGAATGAAAGAAGCAGCATCAGCCGTCTGTTGGGTGTTAATTTGAGTATCATCCTTTTTAAAATCAACCATGCCGTGTTCATCCAACGGCGAATTCTTCCCATTGAGGCGAGTCTTTCCTTGGTATTCGGATCGATATAAAAATCGTATAAATCTCTAAAATCCTGACCCAAACTTTTTCTGACATTTCCAGATTTAATATCGTTCCAGACTGCGTCCCGAATTTTCGGTTCCCGCCAAAACCCTTTCTTTTTTTCCGTTTTAAATTTCTTTTTCAACGATTTCCCCTGAAAAATAACCATTCTATTCAAAACTTTACATTTACATATCGATACGTAAAGTAAACCAAGTTGTTTCTGTACAACAGATGAATATTTATGAAACAATAAAGCCGGTTTTTCGATATACAAAACAATACATGATCGAATGTATGTCAATTGACAATCCGATATATTCCGATTTAATCAACGCGTAAATTTCAAATAGAGGCAAGGAGAAAAAAATGAAAAAATGGCTGTTGATGATCATTATATGGTTGACTGTCTTTCTCCTGACGATTATATTATTTAAGAATTGCGGAAACGCTGCGGTGATTGGGAAACCGGTTGAATCCGGCTGGCTTGTGGACGGCATATATCAGGGGAGCTATAAATACGGCCCGAATAAAGCCGAAGTCGAAGTAACGATCCAAAATCAAAAAATCACAAAAGTGGAAATTCTTAAACACGATGCCTGGAAAGGTAAAAAAGCGGAACCTGTCATTCCGAACCGGATTATTGAAAAACAGTCCACAAAGGTTGAAGCCGTCAGCGGGGCCACCAACAGTAGCAATGTGATTATGAACGCGGTTCAAAAAGCCATTGAAAAATCTTACCTGTTAAAAAAAGAGTAATCGTATCTTCATTTTTAAAAGGAAAAAAACTTATGAAAATCGGAATTTTTTATGCAACGAAACACGGATGCACGGAAAAGTGTGCTCTCAAATTAAAAGCGGGACTGCCGGGAGAAATTGAATTATTCAACTTGAAAACAATTCCTAAAACTCAAATCGACAAATATGATACTGTGATCGTCGGAGGATCCATTCACGCAGGCAGGATTCAAAAATCGGTTCAAAAATTTTGCGCAAAATATCTGGATTTACTGCTTAAGAAAAAAATCGGCCTTTATATCTGCTGCATGGAAAAAGGCGAAAAAGCCGAAGAACAATTAAAAAACGGTTTTCATCCGGAACTCCTAAATCATGCGAAAGCCAAAGGCTGTTTCGGAGGCGCCTTTGATTTCGATAGAATGAATTTCGTTGAAAAAGCGATCATTAAAAAAGTGGCCAAAATCGACCAGAGCATCTCCACAATTTCAGAAGAATCAATTCAAAAATTTATCATAAAAATCCAATAAAAGATTAAAATTTGAATACAGCTGCGAAAGGTTCCAAAACAGTGGAACCTTTTTTTATATAAATACTTTTTATTAAACTAATCCTAATTGATCAAACCGATAATGGTTTTTTAAAGAGCATCCGTAATAAAGATATGCTGAAAATCAATTGTCAATACAAAATAGGAACTAAAGACAAAAAAACCGATCCATACAATTTATAAAATCAATCACGAATAAACAACCACCCGGATAATTCGGGATAAATGTCTATCATCCATTTATTTCCGCAATGCAGCTTTCGTAAAAATATAAGCCGGAATGTCTGCATTAAATTCAATTGTGTCAATCATGAACTCGGTTCCTTCGCCGGACTTTAACATATCCTTGAAAACCATGTGTTTCGGATACCAACGGCCATCAATGGATGTGACATCATTCAGTTCCATGTTCTTCAGCAACTTCCCGCTTTTGGCATACAGCGCTTCCAGCAGTGGAATATTTCTGTCTTTATCCACCCACAATTTCCGGAAATGATAAGCGACATCTACGGTCTTTGCCGTGAGTTCAAGTACCCAGCATGACCGGCCGTCCACGGTTGAGTCTCCTGTAACCACTGCATCGTACTGGTTGATCAATTTGGGATCTTCCATCATGTCCTCATAGGAAAGATCCGAACCCATAACCGACTGCCTCAGCATGTGTCCGGAAATCTGGATGATCCGGTCCGTGGAAGGAGAATACATCCAGAGATTGTCTTCGAGCTTCAACATTTTGGTTCCCTTTTCACGGGCTGGATAAAGATATTCGGTAAACGATTTTTCCGTACCCTGTGTCCACGATTTGGATCCAATGGTTCGGCTGCCTCGCTGTCCGTGAATAACCATCTTGGAAGTAATCACACGATTCTCGGAGTTCATGTTCTCATCAATTTTATTCAAAACCGATTCACCGGATGGATATTGAGAATAAACCGGACGAAATAGTAATATCACACTAAATATAATTATTAGACGTTTCATTGTATCACTCCTTTTGACAAAATAGAGACTTAAGGCTTGGGATTTGGGACTTGATTGTTTCCGGTTTCCGGTTTCCGGTCTCCAGTCTCCTGTCTCCGATTTTTAAATCCTCGTTCCCCGTTCCACGTTTCCCATTCTCCTATCTTCTCGATTATACTTCCAGTTCCTTGAACAACTGCGCCGTCTTGCGTCTGTAAATTCCGATTCCTGAAAGAGACGTCCCTAAAACTGTAGACAATATACCGGGTACGAATCCGATAAAAAAAGCGTCCCGCGTAATGTGGGCGCGATAGACTGTCGGAAACATCATGGTTGCGTTCTGCATCATATTTCCAACATCGATCCCATAGGTCTGAAGAAGCCAGGAAAATCCCAATCCCACGGCTGTTCCGAAAATCGACCCGAAAACACCAATGACAACCGATTCCAAAATAAGGGAACGGTAGATATGACTGTTGCGTTCTCCAATCGCCAAACGAACTCCGATCTCACCAAAACGCCTCAAACTGCCGAGAAGCCCTGCATTCCACAAAACAATCGACATGGCCAGAACGAAAACCGCGATAATGATCCCTATGATACCTTTCATGTATGTCAACATGCTGGCCAGATCATTTTGCTGGCCAAGGGTCATCATTATCGGGGCAAATACATCTTTTGATCCGGCATACTCCGCATTGAACTGTTTGGCAATCTCCTGTGCTTTCAAATCATCATACATTCCCGAGGGGAAATAACCTAAAATTTCACCCGATGCATCCTGCATATCCAGTACGGTCTGAATGTCGGAAATGTCGGCGATCATAGCTCCGCGGTCCATTAATTTTACACCAAAGAGAACGGTTCCAGAAATGGTAAAGTTCTGCATGGCCATATCGCCGTACATGGACGATGTGATAAGCGTGACAACGTCTCCCGGCTGGACCCCCAGTTTTTCAGCAAATTCATCACTGATAAGCATCTCGCCGCTTTTTTCAGGCACCGAGCCTTTGACCAAAGCTTTTTTAATATTGAATCGCTGAATTTCGGATGGATCGCCCGATAAAAGATCGATGGCAAAACCGATACATGGTCCCTGTGCCCGCGTTTCACCATTCTGGTCAGGTGCATCAAGCAAACCGCCGAAACGAACCCGCTTTTCCCAATTCATTCTTGGAAATTCTTTCCGGAGTTTTTGAATCAGTGAATCCACACCGAGAAGGGCCAGATCATTGGGAATCTGGTCTACATTTTCCGCATAGGCTCGAGACATGATTTTGACATGACCCGTTAAAAATCTTGCATTGTAATCAATCATATCTCCCAAGATGCCTGTTACCCAGCAGTGCATCAGCACAGTCAGCATGACACCAAGTGTAACAGTTAAAACGGGGAAAAGACTTCTATGCCGGTCTCGAATCAGGCCTTTGAACAAAAATTTTATCATTGTATTTTCCCCCTGATAGCATCTGTCGGATTCATCTTGGCTATCTTCCGTGTCGGAAGAAAACTCACAATCGTTACTGTGATGAGCACTATTAGAATCGTCCCCAGAATCAGGCTGGCACCGTACACCGGGAAGATATTTTCAGCAATCGCCATACCGTAATCATCCGTACCCTCCGGCATGGGAAATCCCTTCACTGCTGATATGTATAGCAATGGAATGCCATAGATCGCTGCGACTATGATTGCCAGTATACCATGCATGGCCCCTTCGATTGTAAAAATTCGAATAACCTGTCCTCGAGTCATGCCCATTGCAATGTGAGTGCCGATCTCTTTTTGACGCCGGAAAATGGATAGTATCTGTGTGTCAAATATGGCCAGCATGGCCAGAGCGAGAAGCAGAATAAAAAAAACAGAACCACCCACAGATTTCATTTTAATGACCTGATCCATTTCGGCTAAAAGTACGTCATATCCCTGGAATGTCCATCCGGGAGTTTCTTTGACAATAGTTCGTTTCGGATCGGTAATTAGAATCGTCGCTTCCCCCGGCATACCCATCATGGATCGGAGTCGCTCCAAAGGAATCCACAGTTGCCCGTTGTCAACCGTGGGAACATCGGTTTTGAATATAGCCACAATCTTTACATCCGCCGCGTCAAAAGTGTTGTTCACATCCCGCCAGCGAACCATTACAAAATCCCCGACTTTTAATTTGTTGTTGGACGCCATGCGGCTGCCGATAATAGCAGGGATCTCATTAATATTCTGATTCAACAGATTCGAAGGTATGTTTAATATCGTTTGATCCGGATCAATTCCTTTTAACAGAACGGACTGAATTCTTCCCTCTGGATAAAAAGTTGCCTGCGAAAGAAGAACCGGGGTCAATGTTCCTTGCTGAATATCCGTTTTAAAAGAACTGGGAATCGATCCGTGACTGTCTGCAAACGTGAATGGATCGTAAGGATCGTACGCTTGGTGCCAGTATTCCCCTCCCCCGATCTCCCATGCGATTATATCGCGTCTGGCCTGTTTGTTCCACCCCTGCAAGAATCCCTGCTGCCAGATAATCACAACATAGGAAAAGGAGAGAACGATGACATTCAGCCAGGTTCTCAATCCCGCACCCACCAGGTTTCGAAATGCAAGTTTAAAAGCTATCATTTTTTTATCTCCATAACTCATTCATTCTTACGGGAAACGTGGAAAGGCGAAAGGGAAACAATGAAAAGTTCATGATTCCCTCTTCTCCACGCGTCGCTGAAAAGATTGTATCAATTTGGAAAGCATTGCGGATATTTTTCGAGAATGATCGATCAGTTCATGACCGATATCTTTTTCAACCATCCCAATCTCGATAGCAAGATAATGCTGCATTCTCAGTTCTCCTGCACTTCCTTTGGCAATAAAAAGAAAACGGATGTAATCCTTTGAATAATTCCTTTTAAAACCCTCAGCAATATTGGAAGGAATCGATATGGCCGCACGTTGAATCTGATCACGAAAAGAATAACACTTGGAGTCTTTTACCAACTGACAGAGTCGCTTTGCCAATCTCACGGATTCTTTCCAAACATCCAAATCTTCAAAGCTTCTAATTTTCGCTGACATCATTTATTCTCTGTTATTTGTTTTTCCCCATTTACCGCTAACCTTTCCCCGTTAACCAGTAATCTCATCTTTAACCACTTTACCGTCCGCCAAAGAAATTTTCCTTTTTAAATATTTGATCACTTTTTCATCATGTGTTGCGAAAAGGAATGTTGTATTTAATTCCTTGTTGAGTTTTTCCATGGTTTGTAAAATATGATGCGAATTTTCCGCATCCAGGTTGGCTGTCGGTTCATCAGCAAGGACAATGGCGGGCCGTTTGACCATGGCCCTTGCAATGGCCACCCGTTGGGATTCGCCCCCGGAAAGTTGTTTGGGTTTCGATTTGATCTTGTTGGACAACCCGACCCAGTCAATGGCATCCATCACGGCTTTTTTTCGTTTCGCAGCCGGCATTTTCAACAGGAGCAAGGGGAATTCCACATTTTCAAAAACCGTGTAAACCGGTAGAAGATTATACGTCTGAAAGATAAAACCAAGATACTTGTTTCTAAGATCAGCCGCCTTTTTGTGAGAGAGATCGCCAACCGATTCTCCCAGAACGATCGCTTTCCCCTCGGAAGGATTGTCCAGCGAACCGATAATATTCAACAAGGTGGTTTTTCCGGAACCGCTCGGCCCAACGAAACCGGCAAACTCACCCTTTCCGAAAGAAAGGGTGATATCTTTCAAAGCTGTGAATCGTCCCCCTCCGATGGGAAAGTGCTTGTATACATGTGCAATATCGATGATCTTGCCATTGTCCATATCTGTCCTCCTAAAAAACAGTCGAAAATTTAATGATTGAAAACCACTATGATTTGAAATCCTTTCCCGGCAAACATATTGGTTTCAGTCAGATTTTGATAAATTTGAAATTGATCCGGATTCCAGAATCCGATTAGATAAAAACTGAAATTGTCATACGTACGCTGCCAGTTGAAAAAACGGTACCATTCCTTATTCTCCCAATCGTAATAGACCATCCCTGTAAAATTATCGAGAAGGCCCATGGGATAATTTGCTGCAAAAGCGGAAAATTCCATCCCCTCTCCGTTCCCAAACATTTTTTCTGAAATCTCGAACCAGAAATGTTCATACAGACAGTGAATGCCGTTGCCCAGTCCAAACGTGTAATCCGTTCCGGCAGTAATCATCCGCTGATATTTATAAGGCAGCCAGTCGATGTTCCGATGAATGAATACCGCCTCACCCCAAAGTCCAACGATAATATCCCACTTGCCGTCAACGCCGAACCGCTGTTCGGTTGCGGGTTTCAAGTCGAGCAGAGTGGATGCCAAGTCCGAAAAATCCTCCGGCAATCCTGCCAATCGGATCAATTGAGGAATTCCCCGCTGGACATCCGCCTGTCTCCGGTGATAGGTTAAAGCCATTTCGCCGCGGGGGACCGGATGCTGTATCCGTCCTCCCAATTCTATGGATTTTTTTTCAGTTGGGATAAATTCCCATCCTTTCGTTTCGTTATTTCCGTACAATCCCCAAAACCAGATATTGGCGTTGTCGAGGAAATAGTATTTTAAAAGGACTGCATAAACACCATCTGTCAGCTGCAAAGGATCCTGCGGATCGATCTGGTCGAACCACATCAGCGGCCGGAAAAGCGTGGCCGATCCAAAGTTGATCTTCTGAAGACCCAATCGCGCTTCAAATTGATTTGTATAAAACCGAAACCACAATCTATAGGTCTTGAGGTTGTTATCGCTCCGGGTTGCTTGATTGTGACTGAATACTGTTGAAGCATACATATTGCATGAGATTTCCGTATCCAGGGACAAAGAAGAAGAGAACGGAAGCAATCCGGAAACAGCAGGAATATAACGTGTTCCAATTTGTGTCTGATAATCCTGATCGGTATTGACCAGAGCCCATCCCGAAAGCTGTCCCTGCAAATTAACGTTCTTTGCATGACTCGGGGAAATAATCAGAATACCGGCAGTAAAACAGGATATAAATAATATTTTATAATCCTTAATACTCATAGTAATTTTTTACTCCGGGGCAGAATGCCGTAAAAGAAAAAATTGGTCAGTTCCATAATCATATCCTGGGGAGAATTATACATTTTTTCCAGCTTGTCATCATTGGTCATGTCAATGAGATGGTTTAAAAAATAGAGAATGAATTCCGGTTTTACATCCTTTCGAATATCGCCGCGCTTTTGTGCTTTCAGATAATCGTTCAAAACAAGTTGAATACTTTCCTGGTACATCTTTTGAAAATGGGCTTTTACTTCAGGTGTGGCATTTTTATGAAGATCATTAAAAAACTCGGAGCTTAAAGCCTCGGTCCCCTCCATTTTTAATTGAATAGACAGTTTCACTTTTTCCACAAAGGGAATCTTTTGATTCATGATTTTCTGATATTTTTGCATTCCCTCGTCCTGAATTATATCTAAAATAGCGACAGCGAGATCGTTTTTATTTTTGTAATAATTGTAGAATGTCATTTTACTGATACCCGCTTCCCGACAAATTTCTTCGACAGAAACCCGGTTCATCCCGTATTTCCAGAACAACGCTCTGGCCGTTTGAATGATTTGTTTCTGTTTTGGACTCTGTGAAATGGACATCAAAAACTATTCCTTACTTAACACTGCTATCTATACGATATTCGGCTAATCTTACCATAATCGTACGCAATATACAGCATAAAAGTTTCAGATGCAACAAATATTTTTTACAAAAAAATTTGATAAAAATGTGTTTAGTCAAGATTTTCAATGATTAATTTTCAGAGTACAATTTTTAAAAAGATTAAGTATATTAATGTTGCCGTTCAAAAACAAAATGCCGAAGTCGAAGAAAAAAAATCAGAAAATAAGAAAAACACATTTGACAAATACAAGAAATATTTTATCTTATATGTCAAGTATATCTTCGATCTATTTCCTATTCAGTAAAAATCAATATCAAATCAAAATTAGGGAACATGTCAAAATTTATCGTAGTAGATAAGAATCAAAAATGAGGAAATGGTAGTTGAGTTCCGAAACACGAGAAAAAATAATTAACACCATCATTGTTATTGCAAGCGTCTACTTGTTTCTGCTCAGCATCAAACTGCTCGGGTATTCCTTTAAACTATTCGGCAAGGGATTCGCCGAAACGATGATTCAAATGACATCCAATCCGTTTGCCGGCCTGATCATCGGAATTGTTACAACAAGCCTGATTCAGAGTTCCTCGACCACGACTTCCATTGTAGTCGGGCTTGTGGCAGGAAATGCTTTGTCACTTTACAATGCCATTCCGATTATTATGGGGGCAAATATCGGAACCACGATTACGAACACAATTGTTTCTTTCGGCCATATCAGAAATCGGATCGAATTCAGAAGGGCCTTCTCGGTTGGCCTGGTGCACGATCTCTTCAATGTTTGTTCTGTAATTATTTTTTTCCCTATCGAAATCCATTTTCATATTATCGCAAAAACAGCCACTAAACTGGAAGCACTTTTTGCAGGAGCCGGCGGCGTAAAAATGTTCAATCCATTAAAATTAATAATAGATCCTGTTATTGATATTATGGCCAGGCTTATTTCTTATTTGCCTTTCACAAAACTATTTATGATTGTCATTTCATTGGCTTTTCTTTTTTTCGCACTTGCATCTTTGGTAAAAAGAATCCGTTTGCTGGTTCTCGACAAGATTGAATTAATCATCAATCAGTATCTTTTCAGAAATGATTTTTTCGGCTTCACCTTTGGAATTATAATGACAGCTATCGTTCAGAGCAGTTCGGTGACAACCTCCCTGATTATTCCCCTCGCCGGCGCAGGATTGGTGAGAATCAGACAAGTATTCCCATATACATTGGGAGCAAATATAGGAACAACTGTGACTGCCATACTCGCAGCAATGGCAACACAGAACAATGTAGCGATTACTGTGGCTTTCTCACATCTCACTTTCAATATATTCGGAATTTTAATATTTTATCCCTTGAAATTCATCCCCATCGGTTTGGCTCAATTTATCGGAAGGAAAGCCTCCAAATCGACAAAAAATTTGATTCTCTTTATTATTGTTTATATTCTGATTCACTTTATTCCCATTTTATTTATTATATTTTAGTCAAACAATTTTCTAATCAAGAGAGGTATAGCAATGTGGCGAGAACTTATTAAAATGTGGAAGTCTCATAATCTGCTTGATCAATCGTGGAATCAATCATCCGAGATGCTGGAAATGACATACAGTATGTTTACCGAAGCAATCGATGCATTTCGAAGCGGTAAATATAAGGAATTGGAAAAAAAAGTGCACAATCAGGATAGAATCGTAAATACCTACCAGCAAGAAGTACGAAGAAAGGTACTGACCCATTGCAGTCTCCAGGGCCCACAGGATATTCCGGGCGGATTGGTACTTGTCAGCATTATTATTGATATTGAAAGAATCGGCGACTACACCAAAAATATTGTCGATTTAGCCACATACCGATCAAAAAAATTAAATGCAGGAATATTTACAAAAGATCTGGATAATATTGAGAAATCTGTGAAAGACTATTTTCTACAGACAAAAACATATATTAAAACCTGTGATGACAAAGCCGCCCTAGAACTTTTCAACAAATATGAATGGATAGGCAAACAGTGCGATAAATGTTTAATCGATCTTGTTCACGAAAAAGACAAGACCATATCTCTCGGTGATTCGGCGACACTTGCACTCTATTTCAGACAGCTCAAGCGGATCAATGCTCATTTGAGAAACATTACAACGAGCATAGTTAATCCTTTTGACAGAATAGGATTCAAGCCAAAAATCCAAAAATAATCCATCCGGGCATTTTATCAGTTTTCATCAGCTTTTTTTAAATATAAGGTTTGTTTATTTAACCAGACTTTTTACTATAAAATTATTGCTTAATCAACTGCCAAAAATTTTTACTCGCCCATATTTAGAAACATGAAAGAACAATTATATAACTTCATCATTGTTCTCAATTGATTAGTTTTTGCTTGACTTTCTACATGTAAATTCTTTAATTTGGACTTAATTAGTTTTAATTATTATCCTAAAGGTGAAAATCATGAGAAGAAGATATTATTTACCGGCGGGTATGATTTTTGTCCTTTTTCTTTTTCATTGTTCATCCATGCGTATCGCGATTGACTATGACAAAGATGTGTCTTTTGAAAAGTACAAAACATTCTCTCTTGTCAAACCGAAATATAAACCTCAGCGAACAGGCATCTCACAAAATCCGCTATTTACAAAAGAAGTTCTCGATGAGATTCAAACCGTTCTGGAATCGAAAGGATTTGTAAAAGCCGAACCCGCAGAAACGGCCGATTTTCGCGTCCACTTTTATGCCATGATCAAACATCGAAGGGATGTTGTCCCTCCCGCCTATCATATGGGACGATGGGGACGCATCTGGAGAACGCAGCCGGGTCATGTTGTCCATTACAAAGAAGGCACACTGATAATCGATATCGTGGATTGCACAGAAAACGATTTGATATGGCAAGGCATAGGAAAGGGAATACTCAATCCTAATCATCCTTCGGCCAACCTTGTCGAAGCTGTAAAAGAAGTCCTGAAATTATTTCCTCCGCAATCCGGATAAAGAAACATAATCTTTGTATCTCAGATTATTTATTCATATAATTTATAAAACGAGTTTTTTTGTCAATTTCATAATGTAGATCAAACAACCTATCACAATTTTGAAAATTTACTGATCATCTTCATAAACAAGTAATAGTACAGGGAAATATGGCTTCGGAAAAAATATTAATCGTCGAAGACGAACTGATTGTCTCTGAAAATATCAGACAAATCTTATTCAAATTGAATTATACGGTGTCTGCGGTCATTACAAGCGGCGAAGAAGTGATCCAAACTGTATCTCAAACAAAACCGGATCTGGTTTTGATGGACATCAAGCTGAAAGGAGAGGTTGACGGCATTGAAGCAGCCGAAGAAATTCGATCTCAATTCGATATCCCTGTCATTTATTTGACCGCTTTTGTGGACGATAATATTTTAAAACGGGCAAAGATCACGGAGCCCTTCGGCTACATCATCAAACCGTTTGAAATTCTGGACCTGCGAACAGCAATTGAAATCGCACTCCATAAACATCGGATCGACAAAAGAATCCGGTTTTCCCACCGCTTGCTTGAAATCGCCAACCAGAGCGACACCATTCCAAAAGTGGTCAAACAATTTCTCTTTGAAGTTAAAGAATATACCAAATATACATCGGCCGGTATCCGCCTTCTAGATGAAAAAGGCAATTCACCCTATGTTATTTCGGATGGTTTTTCAAAATCATTTGTAACAGCCGAATCCAGATTCCCTTTGAAACCCGATCCGGAAATATTCACTCTATCAATGGTTGATAAAAACAATCCGGAATTTTCATACTTCACAAAAGCAGGTTCAGCCATCCTTAATGACATCAAAGGTCATATTGCTTCAACCGCGAGAAAAAAGGGGAACTGGATCAAAGATTTGTACAGCCAGTATCCCTATCAATCAGCAGCGTGGATTCCGATTACAGTGGAAAACAAAATAATCGGTTTGCTTCATATAGTAAACAGTAAAAAAAACCAGATTTCTTTGGAGACGCTCGAACTTTTGGAAAAAGGAGCCATGCAGCTTGGCATTGCCGTAAAAAGAATGCAGGTTGAAAAGACTTTAAATCAACACCGGACGCATTTGGAAGAGTTGGTGGATGAGCGCACTTCCACATTAAAAAAAATCAATCATAAACTTGAAAAGGAAATCCTCGAACGGCAAAAAACAGAAGAAAAATTGTTCAACAGCCAATCGAGTTTTCACAATATCGTTGAAAAAGGCGGAGAAGGTATTATCGTTGTGGACGATCGGGATATTGTCCGCTTTATCAATCCAACGGCTAAAAGATTTCTGGGCCACATCTCAAAACGTTTAATCGGCAGACCTTTCCCGTATACACCGATAAATGGCCGGTCAGACGAGATTATTATCAATCTCCAGAAAGATGCGACCGGTATCGGTGAGATACGTACGGTCAGCACAAAATGGGAAGGTAAAAAGGCCCATCTTGTTACCATACGAGATATTACCGGGCGGAAAAAAATCGAACAAATGAAAAGCGACTTTGTATCCCTGGTTTCTCATCAGTTAAAAACTCCTGTAGCAGAAATCAAAGAATTTACCGATATTATGTTGAGAGGTATGGCCGGAGATTTTTCAGAAAAACAAAAAATATATCTCCAGGAAATGCATCAAATCAGTGCCCGTAATTTCCGTCTTATATCCACTCTTCTCGATGTATCGAGAATCGAACGCAAGGTGATTTCCGTCAATCTGTCCATGTTCGATATCAACAAAATGATCAATTCTGTTATAACCGAATACAACAACAGTATCAAACAAAAAGGATTGATATTAAAATACACTCCCAATAAGAAAATCATTTCAGTACTTGCCGATAAAGACAAACTATTTGAAGCGCTAAACAATGTTTTGGATAACGCAGTTAAATTTACCTCCAAGGGTTCTATCACAATTCAAACAGAGATTCAAAATAAATTCTGCTTCATTAAAATCATGGATACAGGAAGCGGAATCACTGGCAATATTCGAAATAAAATTTTTCAGAAGGGCCAAATCCTTTATGGGGGCCCATCCACACAAAGCGGATGCGGCTTGGGTCTCTATATTGCCAGGGAATTCCTCAGACTTCAGAATGGTGATATTTTTCTTGATTCAACAAGCAAAAAAGGAAGCTGCTTTACATTAAAAATTCCATTAGCCATCTAAGGTATAAGGAGTAACATATGAATGAAACGGAAAAGAAAAAAATTATAATTATCGAAGATCAGGCAGGATTTCGATTGATTTACCGAGGTGTTCTTGAAAGTGATGGATATGAAGTTCTGGAAGCGGCCAGCGGCCAGAGAGGCTGGGAACTGATAAAAACGGAAATACCTGACATGATTCTCCTGGATTTGATTCTGCCGGACCTCAGTGGATACGAAGTTCTCACAAAAATTCGCGATAACGAAACAACCAAGAATATTCCTGTCATCATTTTTTCTGTGCTTGGATCGGGCAAAGATATTCGAAAAGGACTTGAGTTAGGAGCAAATGACTATCGAATCAAGGGAGACAGTTCTCCTACAATAATACTGGATAAAATTCGAACCCTACTCTCAAAGTAAGCCCGGGAAATCACCATGAATAATCTCAACATTTTAATTGTTGAAGATGAAAGAATTGTTGCCGAGGATATTAAACAAAACCTCGAAAAACTCGGCTACCGGGTCCCCGCTATCGCATCAACGGCCAAACTGACTTTTGAAGCTTTAAAAACCAAAGATATTCAACTTATATTGATGGATGTCCGGCTTAGCAAAAAATCCGATGGCATCACTCTTGCGAAAAAAATCAATACACGATACGACGTCCCGATTATATATTTGACTGCGTATGCAGATAAAAAAACACTGGATCGCGCGAAAAAAACAACCCCATATGGATATATTTTAAAACCGTTTCAATCTCAAGAATTGCGGAGTGTCATCGAAACTTCATTGTATAAATATCAAATCGAAAAAGAATTAAAAGCGTCACGCGAACAATTGTTAAATCTTGCGGCCCATTTACAGTCTGTCCGCGAAGAGGAACGAACCCGAGTAGCAAGAGAAATCCATGACGAACTGGGACAGGCATTAACAGCTTTGAAAATGGACCTGTTCTGGCTCAATAAAAGACTGAACGAAGATCAGGCACCTCTAATCGAAAAAACCAGATCGATGGTATCGCTCATCGATGAAACTGCCAAAACAATTAAAAGGATCTCTTCTGATCTCAGGCCGGGCCTTCTGGATGACCTGGGTTTAATCGCTGCTATCGAATGGGAAACCCAGGAATTTGAAAAACGCACGGGCATTCATTGCCAGATGAATCTTCATTCAGAGGAGCTCGTTCTAAAAGAAAATCTGACAACCGCCGTTTTCAGAATATTTCAGGAAACCCTGACCAACATCACGCGTCATGCCAGAGCAACCCAAATCCATGTCACTTTACAAACACGGAACAGCCATTTCGAATTAACGATCCGTGATAACGGAAAAGGAATCACAGAAAACGAAATTACCGATCCCAAATCCTTCGGGATCATCGGAATGAAAGAGCGGATTGAATATCTGGGAGGAAAAATTACAATCCATGGCGCTCCCGGCAAAGGAACCACTATACATCTTAACATTCCGCTATTAAAAGATTGAAAAACCACTTCCTGCAGGAAGGAAACTTTGCATGATCAAAGTGATGATCGCAGATGACCATACAATTGTTAGAGAAGGATTGAAACAGATTGTCAGTGATACGTGTGATATCACTGTGGCCGATGAAGCCCGTAATGGACAGGAGGTTCTGGATAAATTCGATAAACAACATTTTGATGTTATTATTCTGGACATTTCCATGCCCGGGATGAACGGAATTGAAGTTCTGAAATCAATCCATTCAAAAAAGCCCAAATTACCCGTGTTGATTTTAAGTATTTATCCTGAAGAACAGTACGCTATCCGTGTTTTACGGTCAGGCGCTTCAGGCTATTTAACAAAAGAAAGTGCGCCGGACGAACTGATAAATGCCATACGGAAAATTTCAACCGGCGGGAAATATATCACGTATTCTCTCGCTGAAAAGCTGGTGCTGGCCATCGATGAAAATACAGAAAAGCCTTTGTACGAGATACTTTCGGACCGCGAATTTCAAGTATTAAAATTAATTGCCTCCGGTAAAACAGTAAACGCAATCGCCAATGAACTGTGCCTAAGCGAAAAAACGGTAAGCACCTATCGATCTCGTATTCTCGAAAAAATGAAAATGAAAAACAATTCCGAACTCATGCATTATGCAATTCAACATGGCCTAACCGAACAATCAGTATAAACCTGCAATATCATAAAAAAATACCCGCCTTGTATATACATTCCTTTTATTTTTTCAGCACGTATTTGATATCAATTTAGGACGTAACAAACAAGAATTTCTATTCCGCGCTTTCGTGATATAATTTCACAAACGCTCACGTAGGACAAACACCTACATAGGTTGTGCCAAAATACTCTCAAAAAACAAGGTATTATTCCTCTTTTTTATTCTGCAGCAGATTGTTACCATTAAAACGTTAAAACTAACGCCTTTGAGAAAATATTTATGAAAGTTATTGTTGTTGATGATTCCAACGTACTTCGTGAACGTGTAATTGAAATGCTTGACGAACTTTCCGGAATTCAGATTATCGGTCAGGCAGCAAACAGTAAAGATGCACTGTATTCAATTCAAAAACTAAAACCTGACATGGTTATTCTTGACATTCAAATGCCGGGTGGCAGCGGCATCGAAATCATTCCAAAAATCAAACAACAAGAACCTTCTCCTCGGATAATTATATTCACAAATTTTCCATATCCGCAATACCGGAAGAAATGTGAAGAAGCCGGAGCGGACTATTTCTTCGACAAATCGACTGAATTCGAAACATTAATCAACTTATTTCAAAAACTTAATTAGAAATTAATAAGCGATTTATAATCAGCACTGTTCTTTTAAACAAACCTGTTTACCAAGGAAGGACAACTGCAATGCCGGATACAAAAATCATGATCGTTGAAGACGAAAGTATTATATCAAAAAATATACAGATCATGATAAATAGATTGGGATATCATGCAACTTCAATCGAATCCACTGGAACAGGAGCGATCAGAAAAGCGAAATTGATAAAACCTGATCTGATATTAATGGATATTATATTAAAAGGAAAAATGGACGGTATCGAAGCATCAAGAAGAATCCGCCGGAACCTTGACATTCCTATAATATATCTTACCGCATACGCTGACAAGGAAACACTAACAAGAGCGAAGATAACCGAGCCCTTTGGTTATATTACCAAACCGTTTGAAATAAAAGAACTCCATTCGACGATTGAAATGGCCCTTTACCGTCATAAAATGGAAAAAAAATGTAGAGAAAACGAAGAACGGTTTAAGATTTTGTTTGAGCATGCACCCGATGCATACTACATGAGTGATCTGAAAGGAACTTTTATCGATGGTAACCGGGCAGCCGAGACGCTTATCGGATATAAAAAGGAAGAACTTATTGGAAAAAGTTTTTTAAAGATGAAATTGTTATCACCAAAACAAATTTTAAAAGCAACTAAATTGCTGGAAAAAAATACATTAAAATATCCCACGGGACCGGATGACTTTCAATTAAATAGCAAAAATGGGGGAAAAGTAGATGTTGAAATCAGAACCCATCTTGTAAAAATCAAGGGACAAACACTTGTACTTGGAATAGCGAGGGATATTACAAGCCGAAAACACGCTGAAGATGCTCTTCGAAAATCGGAGGAAAAATATAAATTTCTATTTGAAGAGAGCCCGATTATTCACATGATTCTTGGAATGGATGGTAAAATATTAAACGTGAATCAGCCCGCAATCAAAAAATACGGATATTCAAAAGATAACCTTATCGGCAAGAACATAATGGACCTTATCACGCACGAACATAAAAATAAAATGGCCGCGCACCTAAAAAAAGATATTAAAGTTAAAGACACCCCTGAATTGGATGTGGATATTATTGCGAAAGACGGTTCAATTCATACCATCCTTTTTCATTCGGAAAAAGTATTTCTATATGAAAAGGAAACCCCGACCGGATTCCTTGTAAACGGAGTCGATATTACAGAAAGAAAAAGAGCCGAACAAAAAATTATGTGGACAACGGCAGAACTAAAAAAATATGTGAAGGAATTGGAACAATTTACTCACATCTCTGCCCATGATCTCCAGGAACCTCTTCGCATGATAGCCAGTTATGTCGAACTTTTAAAGAAACGTTACGCCGATAAACTCGATTCCGAAGCCATAGAATTTATTGACTTTGCTGTGGATGGAGCAAATCGGATGAAAAGACTGCTTAATGACCTGCTTATCTACTCCAGACTGAATATCAATGGAAAACCTTTCGTTTTAACAGACTGCTCAAAAATTATTAAAGAAGCGACAAACAGATTAAAACCATTGATCGATCATAACAATGCCATTATCACTTATAACGAACTGCCGGAAATTCAGGTCGATCCAGTCCAGTTCCGGGAATTGTTTAAAGCACTCATTGATAATGCAATTAAATTCCGCAACATTGAAACACCAAGGATTCAAATCAAAGCGAAAAAAAACCAACAATATTGGTTGTTTTCAATCAAGGACAACGGGATTGGAATAAATCCCCGGTATTATGATAAAATTTTTATGATTTTTCAAAAACTCCATTCTCACGGAGAATATGCAGGAACAGGCATCGGACTTGCCATATGCAAAAAAATCATTGATCGCCACAATGGTCAAATATGGATCGAATCGAAACCTGGAAAAGGATCGACATTCTTTTTTACCGTGCCAATAAACAACGAAAACACGACAAACTCGATAAATTGGAACGAAGATTAATCAGGTTTTTATAACTGTAGAAAAAATTCGAAATAATTCCCGTTCATGGTATAAATATTGCACAATTTATAATTTTAAATATTAAATATGGTTCCATCCTGGCGCAGAGGCTCAATTCATCGGCATTTATTTTAAATAAAATTCATTACAGGATAAAAAGATGGTACAGAAAATCAAAATCAGGAAAAAAATGACGATCAATTTCATTTTCGTCAGTCTCCTTTTTGGAGTTGCCTACTGGATTATTGAGGCAATTCGCGATGTTTTCATTTTTGAAAAAGGGAACCTGTTCAACCGGATTTTCATCACAGACCCGGTAGGATTCTGGACACGAATTCTGGTCGTCCTTATTTTGCTTTTATTTGGAATATACACACAATCAATAAGAACAAAATTGGACATTAAAAAAGAGACAAAAGAAAAGTATGCTAAAACAAATATTATATGGGCGGGAATAATATTCGCTATTGCATATTGGGCTATTGAATCGATTCGCGATTTACTGCTCCATCCGGAGAATACTATTTTCCAGACTATTCTCTCTCCAAATACTCTCAGTTTTTGGACCCGTTTTCTGGCAGTCTGTTTTCTCCTGCTGTTCTGTTTTTACACGCAAAATCTTTTTAATGAAAGAAGAAAAAACGAAGAGAATTTAAAATTAACAAATCGGCGTCTCAAGGAACTGGATCAGTTAAAAAGCGATTTTTTATCCACGGTTTCTCATGAACTGCGAACTCCCATTGCCATCATGCGGGAAGGTGTTTCACTTTGCCTGAACGAGGGCGTGGGATCTTTGAATCCAACCCAGCGTAAATTACTCAACGATACACAAAGCAATATTGATCGGCTCAATCGCCTCGTGACGGACTTGCTTGACCTTTCGAGAATCGAGGAAGGTAAATTGACGCTCAGAAGAAGTTCCGTTGATATTTGCAGTATTGTTGATAAAGTAAAATCAAATTACGATCCTCAGGCACAGAAAAGAGGGATACAGATCGTAACAAAACTTCCGGAACGACCTTTGACCCTTTTTGTCGACGAAGATAAAGTCACCCAAATATTTAATAATTTAATGAGCAATGCCATTCGATTTTCAAACGAAAACGGCAGCATTACTATTGAAATTATAGATAATGAAAATGATATCGAATGCCATGTATCAGATACGGGCATTGGTATCTCCGAGGAAAATATCAATAGATTATTTTCAAAATTCGAGCAAGTCGGCCGTTTAAGCGGTTCGGGATATAAAGGTACCGGACTGGGACTGGCGATCACAAAAGGACTGGTTGAAAAACATGGCGGAACAATCCATGTCCGTTCCAGTGTCGGAGCAGGATCTACCTTCACTTTTACATTAAAAAAACCACCCATTCCAAAAATTCTGATCGTTGATGATGAAGAAAAAATCATAGAAATCATCCAGGAATTCCTGATGGAAGACAAGTACCAAATTACGGAAGCGAAAGACGGACATTCAGCTCTTGAAAAAGCCATTTCAGAAAAACCTTCCCTGATTATACTTGACATGAAACTTCCTGGAATGAACGGATACGAAGTATTGGGAAGGCTGAAACATGATAAAAGAACGCAAAATATTCCATTAATTATAATGAGTGCATTCAGTGTTGACAGAAAGAGATTGGATGGTTTTAATAATCACATGGTGTTCCCGATTATAGCCAAACCTTTTGACAGAGAAATATTGCGATCGAAAGTTAAAGAAATATTGGCAGAATAAATGAACAACACTGTAAAAAATCTTCTTCTGGAAGCAAAGCAACAAAGTATTAAAAATACAAAGAATAATTGTCCAAAGAAACATGGATCAAAATCCTCAATCACCTCAGGTGAAACTATAACAGCATCATCAGAGAGATTCCTTTTGAGCGGGAGAAAAAATAATATTGGACAATCATAATTCGGTTCGCGAAATCAATATTCTTATTGTGGAAGACAGCCCGAGTCAGGCCCTGCAGCTTCGTCGGACTCTCGAATCGCACGCCTATCGTGTGACTATTGTCAATACGGGAAAAGACGCCCTCCGGCTGCTTCAAACGACAAAACCTTCGATTATTATAAGCGATATTATCATGCCTGGCATGGACGGTTATGAACTATGTAAAAATATTAAAAAAAGCGAACAGCACAAAGAGATTCCCGTTATCCTTCTTACACAGCTTTCCGATCCGAAAGATATCATTAAAGGATTGGAATGCGGAGCGGATCATTTTATCACCAAACCTTATGACAAAGATTACATCCTTTCACACATTCAATACATTGTCACGAACCGTGAACTGAGGAAACATTCTTTCGCAAATCTCGGTTTGGAAATCTTTTTTGCTGGTCAAAAATACTTGATCAATTCAAACCGTATTCAGATTGTCGACCTGCTATTTTCCACCTATGAAATTGTGCTGCAAAAAAAACGGGAACTGGAAACAGCCAACCAAAAACTGAAAGAAACAAACTCAAAATTAAAACGCACCGATCAGGTAAAAAACGATTTTCTCTCAATCGTATCTCATGAATTACGAACCCCCATTGCCATTATGAGAGAGGGGATTTCCCTCTGCATGGATAAAAGAGTGGGACAACTCAACCCGGTCCAGAAAAAATTATTGACCGATACTGAAAATAATTTAAAGCGACTCACCCATCTGGTTAACGACCTCCTTGATGTCTCAAAAATAGAAGAAGGGAAACTAAAACTTCGAAGAAGATCCATGGAAATATGTCGAACAGTTGAAAAACTTTATGAAGAATACAAACCTCAAACAGACAAAAAGGATATCCGGCTAATCAAACGGCTTCCGAAGAAACCGGTTATGATCTATGCGGATGAAGACAAAATAATTCAGATTTTCAACAATTTATTGAATAATGCACTGCATTTCACAATGAGCGACGATACGATTACAATCGGTGTTAAAGACAGGAACAATCACATCGAGTGTTATGTTTCCGATACAGGCGTTGGTATTGATGAAAAACACATTCCCAAACTCTTCCAAAAATTTGAGCAAATCGACCGTGTGGACGGACCGGGTTATAAAGGAACCGGTTTGGGATTGGCAATCTGCAAGGGATTGGCAGAAAAACATAAAGGGAAAATATGGGCAGAATCTGAATTGGGCAAAGGAGCTACATTCCGGTTCACCATTCCCAAAATATCATTTCCAAAAATTATGATTGTGGACGATGAAGAAAATGTGATTGAAGTCATTGAGGGCCTTTTGGCCAATGAAAATTATCAGTTCCTTTCGGCCAATGATGGAGAAAATGCCGTAAAAAAAATAATTGAGGAATTGCCCTCTCTTATCATACTGGATATTCGATTAAAGGAAAGCAGCGGATACGAAGTCATCGGAAGATTAAAACAGGATCAGCGTACAGTCAACATCCCCATTCTTGTCATGAGCGCTTATTCTGTAAACAAACAGGTTCTCAATCAATTAAACAAACATTCGGTCATTCCGACAATTACAAAACCCTTTGAGCCGGACGAATTAAAAAACAAAGTCAGGGGACTTATTTTGGAACAATAAAAATAGATAAAATGGATTAACTGCATAACAATTGAAATAGAGAAGGGGAAAATACATGGGTGTCAAAAAAGAAATTCTTGTCGTGGAAGATGAAATACAATTTGCGGAAATGATAAAACTCCGTCTGGAAATAACCGGCTATTCTGTTTCAATCGCCACGGACACAAACGAGGGAATATCCAAGATAAAGAATAATTCCTATGATCTCATTATCCTTGACCTCATGATGCCGGGAGGTGGAGGAATGACCTTGCTTGAAGCAATCAAGGACTACCCGAACAAGGCCGCTGTTCCGGCAATTATTGTAACCGGGAAAACCGTAACCGCCGAATTAAAGAAAAAACTGGACGACTATCACATCGCAGATATTTTCATCAAACCGTACGATCCGGCTCAATTTCTTGGTAAAATCAATGAACTGTTAACCAAATAATTTGGCAGAGATTTCCTAAGGGAAAAGTCAAAAGGATAGTAGAGGACAAATTCATGAATCAAAATAAAAAAATCCTTCTTGTTGAAGATGAATTGGAATTTGCTGAAATGGTAAGAAACAGACTGGAACTTGAAGGTTTTGATGTCACAATCTCAATGGATACCTACAGCAAAAGTGTGGACGCTGCGAGCAGCACAAGAGAGGTCCTTCGCGGCGATCATGATTTGATTATCCTTGATTTGATGATGCCGGCCGGAGGAGGATTCCAATTACTTCAAACGATGCGAAATTATGTCACCAAAAAGAATACACCCGTTATTATATTAACGGGGAAAATCGTCGACCAGGAAATAATCGAGAAAGCAAACAAATACAAAGTATCCGCAATATTTACTAAACCGTATGAACCGGAAAAGTTCATAAAAAAAATACGGGAGACCCTCGATATCTAAAAATATCAGGATCTGCTATTTTCGATAAAAGGAGAACACAGAATGATAATCGATGATACATCGAAAAAAAACATTCTTATCATTGAGGATGAAATCTCATTTGCAAATATGTTAAAGATTCGCCTGGAATTAAACGGATACAAGGCGACCATCGCACAGGACGGACTCAAAGGATTTGAACTGGCAAAAGACATTATTCCGGATCTTATTCTTCTGGACCTGTCGCTCCCGGAAATGACACCGCCTGAAGAGCTGGCTCAAACCCATCTCGACAAGAACATGGGACATAAGGTGTGCCGCATGATTAAATTCGATAAAGCCCTCAGCCACATTCCGGTACTCATCCTGACGTGCAGCGATACGGACAAAGATGCTGTCCTCGCAAATAAATGCGGCGCAGACGCTTATGTCTTGAAAACGACAAATATGGAAATTGTACTTGACATCATCAGAAAATTGATAAACGAATCCTCAAAGTAACAGGCATTGAAAAACAATACTGCTTTTCTTGTGGTATGACTATAACTCAAACGGAGGCAATGTGGAACAGGGTATGTTACTCAAACCGATAACCATTTTACTTGCTGAAGATAACCCGGGTGATGCCCGTCTGACGATGGAAGCATTTAAAGAAGGAAAGATATATTGTGATATTCATATTGCAGAGGACGGAGAGAAAGCAATATCTTTTTTGCAGCAGAAAGATGAATATAAAGATGCTCCCCGTCCCGACCTGATTCTTCTCGATTTAAATATGCCGAAAAAAAATGGCCGCGAAGTATTAAAAGAAATAAAACAGGATCCCGACTTATGCCGCATCCCGGTTATCATCCTGACCACTTCGAGAGCCGAAGAAGATATTCTTGAAACCTATGATTTGCATGCCAATTGTTATATTTCAAAACCGGTTGGTCTGGATGAGTTCGTGAATGTAGCACAGGGCATTGAAAATTTTTGGCTCACAATTGTCAGGTTGCCGCCATGATGAAAGCGTAAAATATGCTATATTTTTGTAATATAAGCAAATAAGTGAAATAGTATTTGCTTTTTTTCGTATAATATTATATACTAT
>CAZTZL010000030.1:0-6273 GCA_964617625.1 uncultured bacterium | reverse complement strand
TAGGAACAAAAGGAGATACTACAGAGAATACAAAAGACTATCAAATAGGTTGGGATCCATGTCCAAATCCACCACCACCACCTCCACTTCCAGTAACCAATTGGGACCCTTGTCCGAATCCACCACCGCCTCCACCGCTTCCTGTGACTAATTGGGATCCTTGTCCGAATCCACCACCGCCTCCTCCGCTTCCCATAAGCGGATGATAGAAGGAGACATAAATTTAAAATGATTTGTATATGGGAAATATTTTTTATAAATTATGCATAATTAACGAGAAAACTGTTCGGGCTGTTTTATGTCGGATAATGTTAAATTAACCACACTGTACAGAATACTCAATATCTGGGCAGGATTTGTTTTTATACTATATTTAAGTTCACATCTTCCCCATTGGGGAAATCCGAACCTGCAAAATTGGTTGAATATATCCCTCTACTTTTTACTGTTTCTATTCTCAATTACCATTTTCCTCAAAGAAAAAAATAACAGAGATGTTTTCTTTAATCTCAGCCTTTTTCTTTTTATTGTTTCAGTATCATTCCTCAATTTCTTTATGGGCCCCGAATATCTTTTCGGCAACAATAAAACCTTATATTACTTTTATGAATATAAAAATATTATTTTTTGTTTTCTGATTAATTTCGTAATTGTCTATATCGTTTTAAAGTATTTATTTTATAAGATAAAACCGCTTCATACCTACCTGCTTTCTCTGGGAATACTATTACCCGTATTAATCTATCATTTTATTCCCTATTTAAAAAATCCCGATTTCATTTTCACACTTGGCAATCATTATTTAGGTGATCTTTACCGCCGTCTTTTCCTGGTGAATGCAATCACTCTTCCCTTCATTTTTATCTATGGTTATATTCTTTATAAAAAGGACCGTTCGATCGGAGAATATATCAACGAATTGATGGCCTTTTTCTTCATTTTCAATGTCATTGAATCTATAGACAAATTATCAGTTGTCTATAACTTTAATATTCCGTTAATGAGCCAGCACATCCTCACATTGAATCTTCTCTTTTTAACCTTTATCTTGTTCAAAAAGATGTGTTTCCTGTGTTCTGATTATGGTCAATTCTATGAATCACTTCTCACTCAGAAAATTAATCTTGGAAAGGTAAAAATCCAGAGACGCAAAACCGAAAGAAATGTGCTTCTTCTTAAAATCTTGAAAATTTACTTTACACAAAGAAGAAACTATCTGCTCACTTTGAGTTTAATGTTTACGGTTACGTTTCTCTACTTCAGCTTTCCAAGATATATTGCGTTGAATATAATTGCTCTTATCGGTTGTATTTTTATTCTTTTCTATTTTATCCATGCGTTATACAAAAAGCGGTCGCAAAAAAACTATACAATATCTTAAGGATAAATTATTTTATTTTTGATAAACAGGAGGTACAAAATGTTAGTCGGTCAGAGCCCACAAATTCTTAAAATTAAGAGGATGATTCGCGAATGCGCGAAAACCGATGATAATGTTCTTATCATTGGTGAAGTAGGAACGGGGAAAAAACTGGTTGCTCAGGAAATTCATCAAAGGAGCAAACAGAAGAACAAGTCCTTTGTAACAGTCAATTGCACGGCAATCGGGGATACCATTACCGAAATGGATCTGTTCGGAGAAGTGAAAGAAGGCAGCCGCAGCATCGAAAGAAAAATCGGACTGTTCGAACAGGCCAAAAAGGGCACATTGTATCTCGAAAACTTTGATGAATTGATGTCTGATTACCAGCAAAAATTATTCAACATTCTCCATGAAAAACGAGTTAAAAAAGCCGGGGACAATGAATTTTCAGACGTGACTTTTCGAATTATTGCCACTACCACAGACAAAGACATCACCAAACTGGACAGTATGCGGAAAGATCTCTTGTCGTTGATAAGCAAATTTACAATCCACATTCCTCCTCTCAAAGAAAGAAAACAGGATATCCCGTCACTCTTTACAAGCTTTCTGGAACAATACTGCGATGAATATAACCACGAAATCCCTCCTGTTCCGGCAGACTTGTTCGAATCGCTCATGGAATACGAATGGAGCGCAAACGTCGAAGAATTGAAAAATGCTACACGAAATCTGGTTCTCATGTCTCCGGAAGGACAGCTTTCCATGCAGTATCTTCCATTCGAATACAAGAAACATCCATTCGAATTTCTTGAAGGCCGCGAACTTCCGGATGCCATGATGGAAGTGGAAAGATATCTGATCAAGAAAGCGCTGAGAAGGTTTGCAGGCAATCAGACAAAAGCTTCCCACGCACTGAACGTATCCGAAGCAGCACTTCGGTACAAGATGAAAAAATACGATCTGTCGCGAAAAACGTTTTAATAAAACGGTCATTCCCCGTTAATAAAAAACCCATCAGTTTCTGATGGGTTTTTTAACAATATCCGGGAACTGTTCCGGATAGAAATTCAAAGGGGTTCAATCCTCCGATAACATCCGTTTTTTTCGGTGTTTGGTATTTACATTTCAATGAGAGAGGTTAATTTGACTATTCAGAATGTTGCAGCTATAATCGGATCAATCGCCGCTGTCTGTACAACCGTTGCATTCCTGCCGCAGACTTTAAAGACGATAAAATTAAAACATACGAAGGATTTGTCACTGAGCATGTATACGATTTTTTCCGCGGGTGTTTTTTTATGGTTTTTGTACGGTCTGATCCTTAAAGAACTTCCCATTATTTTCGCGAACGGAATCACATTTATTTTTACGGTGATAATCATTAGTCTCATCATAAAATATAAATAAAATTAATCGAGAACCTTTGCCTTTTGAATATCACGGAACCGTGTCCTGGGATATGAAACCGGTAAGACCCTTCCCTTTTCTTAAACACCCGCAGTAACGCCCCCTCTGCGATTAACCAAAAACATTTTTCGAAATTCGCTTGATTTCCAAAATTATTTATATTATTTTGAAACAATTCTTGCACCTGAAGCTGCACCTCTATAGAAAACAACGGTGGATTCTCCGGCTATAAAAACAATAGTGTTGAATGTTCCATAGGCCTATAACAAAATGGTGGACTTGGTGCACACCCTGCAGACTACTTTTAACAACTGAACAGATACAATAAGGAGTTCAGTATGGGGAGAAAATCATTAATTGATAACATTATTTTTATATTTTTGTTAAGCCATACACTGTTATTGGCTTATCATCAAAAAGGCTATCAATATTTATCCCCTAAACCTTGTTCAAAACAAGTCAGTCGTTACTCAAAAATAATGGTTCGATTAAATACCTTATCACCTTATTATATTACCAATTTTAATTCCTTCATCGAAGTAACTGGTTCAGAAAGTGGCAACCTTTCTGGAACGATTAGGATTGCCAACGATAAAAGAACAATTATTTTTAAGCCAACAAGTTCATTTTTGCCTGGTGAGATTGTGGAAGTCAAGCTGTCGCCTCATTTTAATTCTGAAAATGATAAATTGATTGAATCTTTTCAATTTCAATTTGAGATATCAGAATCAGAAAACTGTACAGCTGTTCATGCACAAAACGATAAATTCAATCAACTATCTTTGCTAAAACCGGAATCAGCGGCGCAAGTTGCTGGAGCACAGATAACTTCGAATGGTGTATCTATCCCTTCTGATTTTCCACAATTCGAAATCCGAATCAATGACCATCCTGATCAAGGCTATATTTTTTTGAACGACTACACAGGTGGGAGCTATCGTATGATTTTAGATAATACAGGTTCTCCTGTTTGGTATTGGCGTTCACCTGGAGCTGGGACAGACTTCAAGGTTCAACAAAATTCTATTTTAACAATGTGGGTGAAAAACTTTGGAGAAGGATTTTTTATTGGTCTTGATAGCAGCTATGCTGTTGTTGATTCATTTTTTGCAGTCGATGGTTATTTAACAGATGAACATGAACTCCAGGTGCTCGAAGATGGTCATTATCTGTTGATTGGGGCGAGAAATGTCGAAGTAGATATGAGCCAATATGTTGAGGGTGGAAGACCAGATGCCATTGTGAAAGAAACAGCCATTCAGGAATTTTCAGCTTCCGGAGAATTGATTTTTCTATGGAGCCCGTGGGATTATTTTAATATCCAGGAGATTGAACTTGACGATTTGAGAGGTGATTATATTTGTTTTCCACACATCAATTCCATTTCAATCGATGATGACGGACATATATTGCTGTCGAGTCGCAATCTTAGTGAAATCACAAAAATCAATCGTCAAACAGGAGATATTATATGGAGATTAGGCGGAGCCCATAATCAATTTATATTTGTTAATGATTCATTAGATGGTTTTTGCTCCCAGCATGATATTCGATCATTGGGAGATGGTCGATATACAGTCTTTGACAATGGTAACTTACGTCAAAATCCAAAATCACGGGCTGTTGAATATGAATTGGATATAGATAATATGACCGCGACTCTTGTGTGGCAATTCAAATACTCTCCGCCTATATTTTCATGCTTTATGGGTAATGCACAACGACTGCCCAATGGTAATACTTTAGTGAACTGGTCTGTAGATGTCGGTGTTTCATTATTTACAGAAGTACGTCCAGATGGTAATATAGCTTTTGATTTATGGCAAAACACAGATAAAAATCCAGAATATTATCGCATATTTCGCTTTCCATGGAATGGCAAAGCTGAAAAACCATATTTACTGGTCGAAGCGGCCGAAAAGGTAACATTACTGTTTAACAAATTCGGTGATCCGGATATTGATTATTATCGAATATACAGCGGAACACTTCCGAATCCAACAGCTTTGCTGGATACATCTAAATTAACTCTCAAACAATTTGATGGATTTGAAAATGGGAAAGAATACTATTTCCGTGTAACAGCCGTGGATAAAAATGGAAAAGAAAGCGATTATTCCAATGAAGTTAGCAAGTTGATTAATCTTATAGAACCAGGACAAAATATGGTTATCAATGGTGATTTTTCACAAAATTCAGACAATTGGTTTTTTACGTGCACATATACTGCAAACATGTCGATTGATAATGGTGTATGCCATATTAATATTGAAGATGGGGGCAACGCAGAATGGGATGTCGAGCTTTGTCAATTTAATATGCCAATGATTACAGGCAAAAATTATCTGCTTGAATTTGACGCCTGGGCTGATAATAATAGAACAATTAATGTAGTAATTGAAGATTTTTATAACTACAGCAAATTAGGACTTACTTCTCTTTCAACCACAAACCAGCATTTTTCATACTCCTTTGTGATGAATGAAGCAACAGATTTGAATGCCCGACTCGTTTATTATTTGGGAAATTCAAATTATGATGTCTATCTGGATAACATCTCCTTAAAGATGGTAAATGAATCAGCTATTCAACAATCCGCTGCTCAGATATTGTCAGGATATAAAATAACAGGCAGTTACCCGAATCCATTTAATACACAAATGACACTTTGTTTTTCGATTATAGAACAGAGTCATGTTACCATAAAACTTTATAATGTATTAGGTGCGTTTGTAAAAGAAATTATCAACGATACTTATGAAAAAGGCCATCATCAGCTAAAATTTGACGGCACGAATCTAAGTTCAGGCATTTATTTTTGCCAGTTATTGGTACAAAATCATAGAAGCAATAAATCATTTGGTGATATACATAAAATTTTGCTTATAAAATAAGAAACATATTCCTAATAACAAAAAAATGGTGGGCTTAATGCCCATCCTGCAAACTACCCCTAAGATGCCCACTATTACATTAAAAACTAAAATATTTTTCGAATTTCACTTGATTTCTTAATACAATTATATTATGTTAAATCTATTCTTGCAAATGAGACTATGCCTCTAACGGAAACAATTGCGGATTATCCGACTGCGACAAGTCAAATGTAGGATGGGCCATCGGCCCATCACAAAATGATGGGCTTGATGCCCACCCAATAAACTTTGTTCCAGTTAGTGATTAGCTTTAACAGGATTAATTCCCAACATAACACAATTCACCCTCTTTCACTAACTTTCGCATTTACCAGTTAAACATACGAAATATAAATAATGAAAAATTTTTTAATATTGAAATGAATACCTTATTATTAGAATTCTTGGATATGTCCTGGTTATCATGTTTCTTGGAGCTGGCCGTGTTAGTCGACATCACATGCTTACTGGGGCACAGGGACAGTTAGCTGCGTTCCCGGTTTTGATTGAATAAAAAGGAGAATTAAGCCATGAATACAAAATCCCTTTCCCCGGAACTGCTCCACAAGATGAACGCCTACTGGC
>CAZTZL010000029.1:16720-39532 GCA_964617625.1 uncultured bacterium | reverse complement strand
ATTTTGGTATATCGCCCCGGATTGATTCCGGGGTTTTTTTATTGATCTGAAAGATGGGGAACGGAAAACGGAAATTGGAGACGGGAGAGCGGAGGCCGGAGAAGGGAGAAGGGGAAAAGGAGAACAAGGAACGGGAAAAAGGAAAAGAGACACAGGAAAAGAGATAAAGGAAGGAGTTTACCCGTCGGGGTTTTATTGGATGAAAGGCTGAAGCCTGAATTTCAGTCAGGAAGAAAGCTGGAGGGCGATTTCGTCGGCCAGGAGAAATCCCCTGCTGCTTAGCGAGAGGCGGCCGTTTTGTTCGGTGGCGAATCCGCTCTGAACCAATTCCCGAATGATGAGTTGTTTGTTAGATAGTTTCGACAGGGAAACACCTTCGCGTGTCCGGAGCCCAAGAGCGAGTCGTTCGAGTGCCTGCTGATCCGGATCGAGTGTCTCTTCACCGGAAAGGGGCGCACGATTTTCGGAAAGAAACTCGATGTATTCATGAACATCCGGTACATTCCAGAATCTTTTATTTTCCAGATATGAATGGGCAGAGGGTCCCAGTCCAAAATAGGGCTCGCCTGTCCAGTATCCCTCGTTGTGTCTGCATCTGAATCCCGGTTTTGCAAAATTCGAAATTTCATAGTGTTCAAAACCGTGTCTGGTGAGGAATTCCGACGTTGCAAGGTACATGTCTGTGATTACATCCTCGTCAGGATACGGCAGTATTCCGGAGCGGATTTGCTCTCCCATCCGGGTTTCGTTGTCCCATGTCAGTGTGTATGCCGAGATATGATCCGGGGAAAGCGTGATTATTTTTTCCAAGGTCTCCTGCCATTTGGTCAGTATTTGTCCGGGAAGGCCGTAGATAAGATCCGTATTGATGTTGTCGAAACCAGCTTTTCTGGCCATGCGTATTGCATCGATTCCTTCCACGCTGTTGTGTACTCTTCCCAGCAGTTCGAGTTCATCCTCGTGAATCGACTGCATGCCAATGCTGATCCGGTTGATCCCAATTTCCCGATAGAATGTCAGTTTGTTTAGCGAAAGCGTTCCGGGATTGGTCTCGATGGTGATTTCCGGATCGGGACGGACCGGAAAGGAAAGCGCGACTGCGTCCAGAACAGCGGCTATCTCCTCTTCAGGCAGAAGCGAAGGGGTACCCCCACCCAGGTATATCGTTCCAATGGAGGCATCTTCCCGCCGTGTCGCAGAATAAAGCCCGATTTCTTTATGGAGAGCGTCGATGAATTGGGGAACGAGTTCGTCCTGTTTTTCAATGGAGTAGAAATCGCAGTAGCTGCATTTTTTTAAACAGAATGGAAAGTGTATGTATAGTCCGGCCATATTTATTTTGAATATTGAGTCAAGTTTTGATGTCTATTTGTGAATATCCGCTTTAAACCATTCAATTATTTATAAATGTACAAATTTGTTAATTACCATCAGAAATCATTCTGTTCTTTTCTTTACAGAAAAGAACCCCCGCAGAGCGGGATCAAGCGACAATATAACAAATTTATTGAAGACAAAAGAATCGGCCTTTTTGCAATGCCCGGGTCTGTGCCAAGCTTTAAGATAGAAGCTTCAAAGTACATCCACTCAACTCTTCCCATTCGCCATTCCGCATTCTGCGGAATGATGCCCACCACTCGGCTGAAATATTGAAATATCAGTCTTTACTGGCTGCAAAAAGGCCAGAGAAAAAGTGGCTTTTTAAAAAGAATGAACGATGAATATATTTGCTATTATATTTTTTGTTAAAAACTTGGTAGCCGGAAATATTCTCTAAAATGATCTCATTTTCATATTTGATTTTTAATATTTAATATTTGAACCGAATGTAATCTCTTATCGCATTATTCGTAACCGGCAGGGCTGATTAAGCTTCGCTAATGGATGAGATTAAGTATCCGTCCGAACCGGATTTTCTGAAATATGCGGTACAGGGGGACGTCTTTTGCCCAGGACCAGTAAATGATCAACGCTTCTCCCACAATGAGCCGTTCGGGTACGCACCCCCAGTAGCGGCTGTCCAGGCTGTTGTCCCTGTTGTCTCCGAGCATGAAGTAGTGGTGGTGCTTGATTACGTAAAAATAATCGTTCAACGGATTTCCGTTGATTGAAAAACTGTCCGCCGGATACGATTGAATGGCACGCTGCCACTGGTACTGATTTTTTGCCGTGAGGTGCGTGCTTTCTCCTCCATAGGTCAGTGTAATTTTATTGCCTTCGTATAAAACAACCTGAAGCTGTTCGAACCAGTCTTCCGTGTTGGAAGGATTGAAATGAAGCGTATCTCCCGGAGCGGGTATGCGTATGGGGCCGAAATTGTCCCTGTTACCGGCGCCCGGCGGGAAAATGCCGTATTCCTTGTATTCTTTCGGATAGATGCGGTTGTCGATATGTTTCCCCTTTGGGGCGTCATGAAATTTTTTCCCATTTACATAGACTGCTTTATTCCGCAGTTCGACCGTGTCCCCGCTTACTGCCAGACAACGTTTGATGTAATTCTGCGACTGATCCCTCGGCTGTTTGAATATGACCACATCTCCCTGTTTGGGTTTGCGAAATCCGGGAGTTTGGATGAACGGGACATTCACTCCGATTTTGGTATACGGAATACCGATCCAATCGGGTGTTCGGAGCCCGAAAACGAATTTGTTGGCGAGAAGAAAATCCCCGACCAACAAGGTATCTTCCATTGAACCGGTTGGAATCCGAAACGGATAGATCACGAATGCCCGGATGACGATGGCAATCAGCAGTGCTGTGATGAATGGTTCGATATATTCCTTGGTAAGATTTTTTGATTTCTTTTTTGGAGATTCGTTTTTTTCAGTCATTCAATACCTCAATCATTTATTTAATCTGTAACACCGCGAGAAATGCTTCCTGCGGGATCTGGACCCTTCCCAGTTGTTTCATACGTTTTTTCCCCTCCCGCTGTTTCTCGAGCAACTTTCTTTTTCTTGAAATATCTCCTCCGTAGCACTTTGCCGTCACATTTTTACGGAGAGCTTTGACAGTTTCTCGTGCGATAATTTTTGAGCCGATTGCAGCCTGTATAGCGACTTCGAACATTTGTCTGGGAATGAGTTCGCGAAGTTTCTGCGTCAGTTTTTTCCCCCACTCATAGGCCTTATCCCTGTGAACGATCATGGAGAGCGCATCCACGGGATCTCCGTTAATCAAGACATCGAGCTTGACGAGATGGGATTCTCTGAATTCAAGAAAGTCATAATCCAAGGAGGCATATCCTTTAGAGATAGTTTTCAATTTATCATAGAAATCGAACACAATTTCGGACAGAGGAAATTCATATTCCAGATCGACCCGTGTTTTATCAAGATAGGTCGTGTTTTTATAAATTCCCCTTCTTTCCTGGGCCAGTTTCATCAAATTGCCCATAAATTCGGAAGGGACAATGATCTGTGCGGAAATATAGGGTTCTTCGAACTTTAGAATATGTTGTACCGGTGGTAACTCGGCTGGGTTGTCAATATTTTTTATTTTACCCTCCGTATTGGTAATCCTGAATTCCACATTGGGGATGGTTGTGATTAAGTTCTGTTCGTATTCTCTTTCGAGCCGTTCCTGAACGATTTCCATGTGAAGAAGTCCGAGAAATCCAACCCTGAAGCCAAATCCGAGAGCAACCGAACTTTCCGGCTGAAAAATTAGCGAAGAATCGTTAAGCTGTAAACGCTCCAGAGCATTTCTCAGTTCCTCGGTTTCTTCTGCAGATGCAGGATACATCCCCGAAAAAACCATGGGTTTGGGTTCGTGAAATCCGGGAAGTGGAGAAGCAGCCGGATTGTCGTTGAGAGTAATGGTATCGCCGACTTTTGCATTTTTTAAATTTTTTACCCCTGCGATGAGATAGCCCACCTCTCCACTTTTTAGACATTCCGTGGCATGTCTGTGAAGTTTGAGAATTCCCAATTCTTCCACTTCATAAGTTTTTCTGTTTGATAAAAATGTGATCGTATCGTTTTTATGGACTTCGCCATCGACCACGCGGATGTAGGCAATGGCCCCGCGGTAGTAATCGAATACCGAATCAAATATAAGTGCCCTCAAAGGCAAATTGGAATCTCCTTTGGGCGGCGGAATTCTGTCGATCACCGCTTTGAGCACGTTTTCCGTACCAATGCCCTCTTTGGCGCTGATTTGAAGAATTTCGGATTCATCGATACCGATAAGCTCCTGAATCTGTTTTCTGGTTGCATCGATTTGGGCGCTTGGGAGATCAATTTTATTGATCACTGGTATGATTGTCAGATCATTTTCCATAGCGAGATAAATATTGCTCACGGTTTGTGCCTCAACTCCCTGTGTGGCATCCACAATCAGAAGAGCGCCTTCGCAGGCGGCAAGACTTCTTGAGACCTCGTATGAAAAATCGACATGGCCCGGCGTGTCGATTAAATTCAGATGATAAATTTCTCCGTCCTGAGCATGGTAGTTCATTGTGATTGCGTGGGCTTTAATTGTGATTCCGCGTTCTCTTTCGAGATCCATGTTATCGAGAATCTGATTGATCATCGATTCGGGAGATACTGTTTTCGTGACTTCCAGAAGCCGATCCGCCAGAGTCGATTTGCCATGATCGATGTGCGCGATAATGCAAAAATTTCGTATATTTTTTTTCTGCATAACCAATAAATATAACATTTTTAATTATTATAGTCAATGACGAAAAATTTGCGATTATTCATTCATTTGTCCGAAATGATTTGTCTTTCAATTCGGCTTGCAGGGATTGCCATTTACTGTTTTCTTGTATTTTTCCGTGCCGAGGGAAAATATTGCCTGCATCTTCCAATATCAGATTTATCCTGATAGTCGGGAAAGATATTTTTAATTAATATTGGATTCGCTTTAACATTCTGATTATTTGGGGGTAAGCCAAAATAATTAGTCCACTTTTTAAAAAATTGAATCCGAATTTGATGTTGGTATGTTTTATGCCTCGTTTTTAATATATTGTGCATTAAATGGTCAAGGAGGTGGTCATATCGATTGATCTATGGGACCCTGCATGTTAATATAAAGGAGGTATGTTATGGAATTATCGGTACTCCATCTTTTGCCTGAAAGTATGGTGCCGATGAACAGGGGAATTTTGTTTGTTTTTGTTTCATTTTTATTGATTTCAATTGTACTTTTTCTTTTTTTCGTTTATCTCCATGAAAAGAAGAAACACACCATAGCAAAAATGTATGTAGTCTGGAAGGAGATGATTAATTCTTTATTTGAACAAAATTTTGTTCTTGCCGAGATAAATATTCCTGACCGTGACAGAAAATATTTCAGAGACTTTCTTGTTCATGAATATTTTGAGAGGTCTGTGATCGATCAGTATAAAATACGGCATTTATATAAACATCTTGGTTTTTTGGATGAAGATTTATTTCAATTGCGAAATCGTACAGGGTGGAAGAAAGTGGTTGCACTAAAAAGGCTGACTGAATTACATTTTGAGGAAGCAGAAGCGGTCGTTATGGATTTACTTGAAGATAGAAAAAGCGAGGTCCGACTGGCCGCTTTGAAAATGCTATCCACAATAAACAGCAAACAGTTGTTTGACATGCTTCCCGCACTTTTTGAAAACCATTCCCTGTGGAGTTGTCAAAAATTAGTGAATATTCTTTTTACAGCAGAAATTCCGGTGGATTGTTTGCGGTCTCTGGCATCTTCCCTTAATGGAGACCTGAGGAGAGCTGCGGCGTTGTTGCTTGGATCAGATGGCAAAGAAGAAGCGGTTCCCATGTTGTGCGTTCTGGCCAAAGACCCATTGAATGAAGTGCGCCGGGAAGCTGTGGCCGCATTGGGCCGCATTAATTCTGACGAGACTGTCGTGCTGATATCGAGAAAGTCATTTGATCGCCATCCTCCTGTCCGTGAAACTGTGGCTAAAGCATTGAGGAATGCACAGGGAGATCAAAAGCTTTTTGTGCTGAACCGTCTTGCGAATGATTCCGAATATAATGTGCGCTATCATGCATTCTTTACTCTGAACTTGATGGGGCCGAACGGGAAGAATGTCATTAGGACATATTCAAATAAATACCCGGATCTTGTAAAAGAGTTTATTCCGGCCACTTGTTAGGTGCCCGGTTTAAAAAAATTGAATAGATTGTTCTCTACAATTTTATTGTGACTGGTTCCGATAATAGAAATCGAAAATATTTTTATATTATAACCATCAAGCTGTGATTAAATCTTGAAAAAAGGACTTGACATTCAAAGATCATTGTCATATTTTTATTCGGTATTTAATCCAGCGTGGTCCCTCAACTGCGGGACGGGTGGCTGTTATCCCGAAGTTTCGGGACTTGGGTTCGAGATTCAATAATTAAATAAAAGTTTTTAAGTTAATCCGGCGTAGCTCAATTGGTAGAGCGGGTGGCTGTTAACCACTAGGTCGTAGGTTCGAGTCCTACCGCCGGAGCAGATGATTAAACCTCAGGGAAACTTGAGGTTTTTTTATAAAATATATTTCATTTATGTTTTGACAAAATGGAATCCTGTTTGGCATATATTTAATTTTCATTAAAAAGCCACAGTATTTCTGTGAAATTATTCGAAATATTTTTCTTGCTATTTTATTCGAGCCGCTTTAGATTGAATTAAACCCAGAGATTGATCTTCAAAAGAGCTGCTTAACAGAATCCCGATTTTTATGACATATTATTAGAAAGATCGGGATATGCCGGTCTTGCCCAATGCGCCCTGATTAATAGAACTGTTCTGTATATGATCATATAAATTGACTTTTTGTTGAGGAGATCCAAAATGAATACGAAGAGAACATTTTTCATGGTTATTACTTTCATGTTCATTACACTCATTATTTTACAATGTGCAAAAAAGGAGAAGCAAGCACCTGTTCTCATTCAATCCGAAGCTATTGAAGTACAGGTGGATGTTCCCCAGGTACACTGGGAGAAGTCTATCGGTGTGCTTCCCTTAAAAAGTGAAACAATGTCACTTATCAACAGTTCACTGACCGATCTGGTTTCAAGTGCTCTGTATTCCGATCTGTCCAAAATACACGGTCTGAAGGTGTATTCGCCGACTACTGTCGAGCTGGTCGACCAAAGTATGTTACAGGCGGATTATCTTCTTACCACAAACATTACCGAAGAGGATGAAGAACAGATGTCCATTCAGGTTCAACTGATCGATGCGAAAAAAGATAACGCTGATAGAATTTATGGGGAAACTTTTCATTCGCTTTTTGCGGTTGAAGAGGGAGCCGCCAAAACTGTTGCAGAAAAACTGGGTTATCGGATGGACACGGGCGAAAGTGTTTCTTTGGAAACAACATCTCCGGAGGTCCGCAAACTCTATCTGGAAGCCCAGGCACTTCGAATACGGGAAAAGAGGGAATCAGTAAATCAGGCCGTGGAGAAATACAAGGAAGCGCTTCGCATCGATTCGACATTTACTCAGGCATGGGTTGGACTGGCCGAAAGTTATCTTGAAATTGTGCACCGGGGATGGGACCGGAATCTGGTATGGCAGAGACTGGCAAACGAGGCCAGTCTCAAGGCGGTTCATTATGACAGCACTCAGGCAGACGGATATTTGATGCTCGGGCAGGTTTATCTCGCCTGGGGAGATTTTAAAAAAGCGGAACAATCATTCAAGAAAGCGCTACAGATTAATAGCAATCTGGATGAAGCCTGGATTGGTCTGGGTCAGATCTATTCTCAATTCGGATTGTATGATGCCAGTTTGAAGGTTTTGAATAAAGCACTCTCACTTAAACCGGATGATATCGGTGTTTCTCTCAATTACGGTATGATATTGGTTGGTATCAAAAAGTACAAAGAGGGTGAGAATGTTTTTCGCAGGATATTAACCATTCATCCCGAAGAGCAGTATTTTCATTCGTTTTTGGCATTGACTCAATATTATCAGGATAACATTTCAGGTGCTGCAAATGAAATTCAACTGGGATTGAAATCCGAAGTATATCGGCCGTTCTCTCATGCTGTTCTTGGAATGATTTATGCCAAACAGGGGAAACTGGACGATTCGTTGGGAGAAGTTGAAATTGAAGTAAAGCCTTATGTGGGGAACAACGGATCGCTTGCTTCCGCAGTGGCGGCCATTTATGCTTTATTGAAGCGGGACGGACAGGCGGTTCAGTGGATTGAAAAAGCCATGCAGTTTGGCTATCATGAATATCCGTGGGTAATGAATGATCCGAATTTCAAGAACCTCCGGGATGACGATCGATTTGTACAGCTGATGGAAAAGATGAAAGAAAACTGGAAAAAGAATATGGAGTTGTACAATGTCGGGGGAACTGCCTGATGGTGTGAAAACTGTCGTTAACCACAAAATTATCTTTGACGGATCAGCAAGTTCTGGTTAAAAAGATGACTTTAGTGAGATGATAATTTGATAAATACATTTTAAGTGAAACGGATTTTTTTCATGAAACGATTCCAATTTTTTAAAACTCAACTGTTATTTTTAATTTCATTTTTTTGCATCCTGAACACAAAACAGCTTCAGGGGGAAATCTATTATCTTTCTCCGAGCGGTAGTAATGATAATCCGGGAACCATCGAAAGACCGTGGCGGACATTGCAGACAGCAGCAGGAAAGATGTCGCCAGGAGACACACTGCTGATGCGTGGAGGGATGTACCGGCAGTCTACTCAATTGTCCGTTTCACACAGCGGATCTTCCGGATATCCGTTGCTGTTTCGGAACTATCCCGGTGAAGTCCCGGTTTTCTGTAAATCCAAATCATTCAGCAATTCCTCTGACTGGACGGACAGGGGCGGGAACATTTGGGAAACAAAGAAAAATGCAGTAACCGGATACGATGTCGGATGTGTGTGGCATGATGATCTGGCCTCGGAGAAAAAGTGGCAGCCCAGTGATCTCCGGCAACAGTGGGATTTCTATTACAATCCCTCAAATAAATCGGTTGAGCTATATTCAACCAGCCATCCCGTTGAACTCGCTGAAAGTATTGAAATTCCCGACGGCGCGCAATGGCAGCATGTGATTCAAATATTCGGATGCGGGTATTTGATTTTCGATGGACTTCATGTAAAGTACAGCAATACACACGGCATTCAAATCGCAGGCGAATCGCATCATATTACCATCCGGAACTGCACGGTCTCACACTGCGGTGGCGCGCGGATTTCGGATCAAACCCGGTACGGAAACGGGATCGAAGTGTGGGAATCTGCTCATAACATTCTGATCGAGAACAACAGTATTTCGTGGATCTTCGATTCCGGCCTGACCAATCAGGGAGAACAGGGAACGCAGTCTGATCTGGTATTTCGCGGCAATACAGTCTCGAATACAAAATGCGGGTATGAATACTGGGGCGATGAGGAGATGGCCGTCCGAAACATTCTTGTCGAGGATAATAACTTTACTGATTCCGGGGATAATTGGGCAAACAACATGCAGAATGTGTGGGGCGGCATACGCCTGGTTCGAACAGGCAGCCAGACCGAGAACTTTGTGGTGCAGCGTAATACAATTCAACGCTGCGGTTCCAAACAAGGCGGGCAGACCCTTCCAAATGAATGGGAGCCTTTTTTAAATCATCCCTCGGCACATGTGGGAGGTGGACCCTATCAGTTTACAGAAAATACGATTTCTGACGGTCTGTCAATGGCATTGCTTGTTACGGATGGATTTGACGGCAGGATTTCCAGGAATATTATTTCCGGCAGTGACTGGTCCGGAATATATATCACTGATTGCGACGCTTCGGCAGAAATTTACAACAACACGATTGTCAACAACGGGGATTTGGCAACTTATCCCAATGTCATGATCACAGGCGAGTCGGGAATCTGGCGAAACAATATCCTCTATTCCGGCGTGTCGGGGCTGCTTTCGGTTGAAAATGGCAATCTGGATTATAACTGTTATTATCCGTCTCCCGGTCCGGGGGAACATTCGATTCAAGCCGATCCGTTTTTTACTGATCCGGAGGATGGAGATTTTTCTTTGCAATCCGCAAGTCCCTGTATTAACCAGGGTGTGGATGTCGGACTTTCGTATTTGGGTGATGCGCCGGACATGGGCGCGTACGAATTTGATCCATTTTCCGAAGTGCTTCATTCATTATCAATTCCACAAAAAATGATACTCTTTCAAAACTATCCCAATCCGTTCAATCCAATCACAGAAATTAGCTATTCTCTCGACAAACCTGCTGATGTCAAATTGATCGTTTTAGATATCATGGGGCGGGAGATTATGACTCTGGTAAACGGTATACAATCATCTGGTGAACACAAAGTTATATTTAACGGATCTGATTTGCCAAGCGGTGTCTATTTTTATAAACTTGAGACGGCTCGGCAGGTTCTGATTAAAAAAATGATGCTGGTCAAGTAGAATGATTTTGAATATAGCAAAATCAATTGTATTAAAATTAACAGTCCTTCTGTGTCTGGGTTCTTTCAGTTTGCCCGCATTTGGGACTGTTTTTTTTGTGTCGACAAATGGGAACGACTCTTATACGGGTACCGAACAGCAGCCCTGGCGGACGATTCAAAAAGCGGCGGAAACCATGACAGCGGGAGATTCGGTCCTGATCCGGGCGGGGATCTACTATGAAAATGTGTACACGATCCGTGACGGGGATGATTCTGAAGGACCGATTGTGTTCGCGTGTTATCCGAACGAGGGTCCCGTTATTGACGGAACAGGTGTGACCAGCGGAAGCACGGGTTTCCGGATTTCTCACTCTTGTATCCAGCTTGCCGGACTGGAGATCAGAAATTGGGATACCGGCATCTGGATCACCACATGCGGTCACATCCAGATTTCCGATTGTGAAGTTCACGAGGTCTGGTACGGTATCGGTGCGACGGACGGTGCACACGATTTTGAATTGAACCGGGTCGAGATCTACCGTTTCACCGGGTACGGATTCGATGCCTCACCCTGGGAAGGTAATGATTGCTATAACGGGACATTGAACGATTGTATTTCCCACACGAGCCGGGATCCCGAACAGAATGTAGATGGATTTGCACTCGGCCATGGCACTCAATACGGGTTCGTTTTAAATCGTTGTGAAACCTACGATGTCTATGATGGATTTGACATCAGCGCCAGAAATACAGTGCTCAACCGCTGTTCAGCCCACGAATGTGCCTGGGGCGGATACAAAATTTGGCAGGACAGCGTTAAACTGGTCAATTGTCTCGGATACAACAATGATGTGGTCAATGTCGAGGTGGATGATTCTGGAACACCGCATCTGGCGATTCTTCAGAACAGCACGTTTTTTAACGGACATGTCTACAACATTGCAGTTGAAAATCCCCAGGACAAATTGAGAATTACAAACTGTATCTTGGCAGGAGGCGACAACGTCGGGCTTTTACACGATGTCCACCCGGAGAATTATCAGGGAGATTATAATCTTTTCCACATCGACAATCCGCCGCGGATGATTTCTGCAGGGGAACAGGAATTTTCTCTGGATCAGATTGCTTCCGGGGAATGGACCGCCTACAGCGGTCAGGATTCGCATTCGGTCGTTGTTTATCATGATTCGTCTCTTTTTTCTTCTCCCGAAGATTTTAATTTGCATTTGCTGTCATCGGCTTCCGCCATTGACCATGGAACTCCGATTAGTGCTCCTCTGGAGGATTATGATGGTCTGCCGAGGCCTTCGGGTATTGGATTTGATATCGGTGCTTACGAGTATCAATTTCAGACAAATGTTTATGAAGATCGGAATGTCCTTCGGCCTGCAGGAATTTCACTTCTCCAAAATTATCCCAATCCCTTCAATCCATTCACCGAAATTTCCTACTCTCTATGTAAAACCGGGAACGTTATGCTAATTGTGTATGATGTCACAGGTCGGGAGATTGCGACTCTGATCAATCAGATACAGTCTTCTGGGAATCATAGGGTTATTTTTGACGGATCTGATTTGCCCAGCGGTGTCTATTTCTACAATCTTGAAACAGGTCAGAATGTGATAGTGAAAAAGATGGTTTTGATCAAATAGAATCCACTAAATTTTCCTTCAAAAACAGGTTGGTACAATTTGTGCTTTTGAGTCCACAAATTGATGTTTGCCGACTCTTAGCTGAAAAGAGGCCATTCACTTTTCAAAAGAATCGGTCCTTCAATTCCTTAGTACAGTATTTTCCAAGAAAACAGATCGTCGATAAAAAATAGTGAAAATAGTTATTTCCTTATAATTAACTACGGAATAATTATGCAGTGCCATAATAATTATTATTCAGGATTAAAAAATCATACAAATCAAAAAGTGCACAGAGATGTTTATTTCTCTTTTTTTTATCCAAGTTGTCTGATTCTGGGAAAATTGAAAATCATTTCGAATTGAAAAATGGAGGAGAGCAGAATGAAATCTGGAAAACGGATTGCCGGAACTTTTCTTGTCGGAGCGTGGATTGCTGTTTTTATAGTATGTTTCAACATTTCAACAGCTATATCTCAGGTGATTAACATTCCCGATGCAGTCGGGGATGTCGGGATTCCGGTTGATGCAACCATTCCCACACCGCCGGCCGGAACAATCAGCGGTTGGGACATGCAGCTTGTGAGATTGACTTACAATCCTTCGACGGACGTGATGTCTGTGTTTATGGATTTTGACGGCATCGGCGGCGATGCGGATGATGATGGAGATCCAGGCGGAACAAGCGCCTGGCTCGCTGTTCGCGGCGGAACCGACCATGCAAATCTGAGCGGACCGGAAGCATTGTGTATTGGCTTTGATTCGAACAATGATTTTCAGGCCGAATTTGTTGTGGGTGTGAGCAACAGCACGGGCATGGATTTTAGCAATTTTGCTGTTCATAATTGTAATGGAGCAGCGCTTTATTCGCCGCAGACCAGTGTATTGTGGGGATCCAAAATTGCCGACATTACGGATGCGGCCTGGAGCTCGGGGGATCTCTCGTTTACGATACCCAATTTCTCAACCCTGCCTGGATTTACTTTTACTCCAGGGGAGAGTTTTTCGGTTCGCCTCATGGCCTTTGCCGGCTCGGATGACGATGACGGTATTGGTGAGGATAAAGTGCCCAATTCTCCGGGTGTGGTTAATTTCTTTGCCGATTATGGTGATGCGCCGGCTCCCTATCCTACCCTGATAGCAAACAACGGCGCTTATCATGTCATTCATTACAGTCTCACACTGGGTGCAAGTATCGATGGCGAGGCAGACGGCCAGCCGAATTCGAATGCCACCGGAGATGATACAGACGGCAACGATGATGAAGACGGCGTGACATTCCTTAACAGTCTGGTGCGGAGTCAACAGGCCACAGTTCGTGTGAATGCTTCGGCAGCCGGAAAGCTGGATGCCTGGATCGATTTTAATGATGATGGGGACTGGGCAGATGCCGGGGAAAAGATTTTTGATAATACGGCAGTGAGCGCCGGCAACAATGATCTGACTTTCACAGTACCGGCTACGGCAACAGTAACTGCTCAAACATTTTCCCGTTTCCGTCTCAGCTCCGCAGGGGGATTGTCCTACACAGGAAAAGGCAATGACGGCGAAGTCGAAGATTATCAGGTTGAAATTCGGGATTATCTCGATTTTGGGGATGCGCCGGAAACCAGTTATCCGACCACACTTGCGAATAACGGTCCGAGACATCAGATTCAATCCGGCGTCATGTTGGGAAGCAACATTGACAATGAATTCGATGGCCAGCCCAATTCGGGTGCTACAGGAGACGATATTGCCGGTATCGATGATGAAGACGGTGTCTCTTTTCCTTCAGGGCTTGTTCAGGGAGCCAATTCCGGTATCAATGTCACTGCTTCAGTCGCGGGATACCTTCACGGCTGGATCGACTGGAATGATGACGGGGACTGGGATGATGCAGGTGAAAAAGTATTTAACAATCAAGCTCTTTCTGCTGGTGTGAACAATCTTTCTGTCAGCGTACCGTGGGGCGCTCAACTTGGCCAGACTTTTTCCCGTTTTCGTTTTGTGACCGCTTCCACACCGGGAATGGCTTATACTGGTTTGGCTTCAACGGGCGAGGTTGAAGATTATACTGTAACCATTTCCGAGCAGATCGATTTTGGGGACGCGCCTGATCCAACATATCCTACTTTATTGGCAAGCAGTAGTGCCCGGCACCGCATGGATGGTTCTCACTTTCTGGGTTCTTCCGTGGATTCGGAAAGCGACGGTCAGCCGAATGCGGGTGCCACAGGTGATGATACAGACGGCAATGACGATGAAGACGGTGTAACGTTTACTTCCCAACTGGTTCCTGCACTGACAACGACTCTCAATGTCAATGCCAATGCAGCGGGTCTGCTGTCCGGCTGGATCGATTTTAACAGGGACGGCGACTGGAACGATACGGGTGAAAAGATTTTTAATGACGAATCACTTACCGCCGGAGTTAATTCTCTCAGTTTTGGTGTGCCATACAATTCTCAGTCCGGCGATACGTATGCCCGATTCCGTTTCAGCACAAACAGCGGCCTTTCGACGACCGGATACACAAACAATGGAGAAGTAGAAGATTATCTGGTCACGATTCAACCGGGACGGGATTACGGAGATGCACCAGAAACCAATTATCCGACGCTTTTAGCGAGTTCGGGTGCCTATCATACCATTTCGAGCGGATTCTATTTAGGTGCTTCCATCGATTCCGAAGCAGACGGGCAGCCCACAGTTGGCGCCGATGGCGATGATACACACGGAATCGATGATGAGGATGGTGTGGTTTTCAATACAACACTCAGGCCTTATCAGTCGGCCAGTATTACGGTAACAGCTTCAGCGGCCGGTCAATTGGATGGCTGGATTGATTTTAATGATGACGGTGACTGGAATGATGCAGGTGAAATGATTTTCGATGATTATGTGTTGTCTGCGGGGTCCAATCCGCTCAATGTTACGGTTCCGGGAACGGCTACTGTGACATCACAGACGTACGCCCGTTTCCGTTTCAGCAGTGCTGGTGGATTGGGTGTGACCGGCGGTGCTTCAGATGGTGAAGTTGAGGACTATACAATTGGTATCAGCGCGGCACAGGATTTTGGAGATGCGCCGTCAACTTATCCTGTGCTTTTGGTTAATAATGGTGCACGACATAATTTGGGCTTTGGACTGCGTTTTGGCGCCAGTGTGGACGGGGACCCGGATGGTCAACCTACGACCGGTGCTACCGGTGACGATACAGACGGAAATGACGACGAAGATGGTGTGAGTTTTAACACTTCATTGGTCCAGTATCAGCAAGCACAAATTACAGTTAATGCTTCAGGTGAGGGAAGGCTTGATGCATGGATCGATTACAACGATGACGGCGACTGGAATGACTCCGGAGAGAAGATTTTTAATAATCTTGTTTTGTCTGCCGGTAATAATGTGTTGAATTTTACGGTTCCTGGTACGGCAACTGTGACGTCACAAACGTATTCCCGTTTCCGTATCAGCAGTACAGGAGGGCTGTCTCCGAGCGGTCAGGCCAATGACGGGGAAGTGGAAGATTACGAAGTCGAAATCGAAGTCGCGCAGGATTTCGGGGATGCACCCGATCCGACCTATCCGGTTCTTCTTGCCAGCAACGGTGCGAGGCATACGATTGTTTCCGGATTCCGGCTTGGAGGAAGTATCGATGGAGAAGCAGACGGTCAGCCGAGTGCTGGAGCAACCGGTGATGATACAAACGGGACTGATGACGAAGACGGTGTAACGCTGCCGTCATCCATCGTTCCCGGTACGACCGCCTACGTCACTGTAAATGCTTCCTCAGCCGGTAAACTGGATGCATGGATCGACTTTAATGATGACGGTGACTGGGGTGATGCAAACGAGAAAATTTTTAATGACCTTGATATTGTTGCCGGGAATAACAATCTTTCATTTTCAGTGCCTTTTGCCGCTTCGTCTCCTTCTGCAACTTTTTCGCGGTTCCGCTTCAGTTCTGCGGGCGGTTTGGGTATCACCGGTTTGGCTGTTGACGGGGAAGTTGAAGATTACACAGTTAATATTGAAACGGCTTCACCTTCCATTCATATTGAAAAGGCTACGGAGGGCCAGGATGCGGATTTGCCCACCGGCCCCTTTATTCCTGTTACCAACACAGTTCATTGGACTTATACAGTAACAAACACAGGAAATGTGCCTCTGGCAAGTGTGGTTGTAACTGATGATAACGGTACGCCGGGTGTTCCAGGGGATAATTTTAATCCGACGTATCTCAGCGGAGATGCCAACGGGAATCATCTGTTGGATACTTATGAAACCTGGAATTATCAGGCGCAGGGTGTAGCTACCGCTGGTCAGTATGAAAATTATGCAAGCGTTGTGGGATACTTTAATAGTGTTCCTTATACTGACAATGATCCAAGTCACTATTTTGGGTATTACACAGGAATTCACATCGAAAAGTCCACGAATGGACAGGATGCAGATGACCCAACAGGACCGCAGGTTCCTGTGGGCAGTACAATCACATGGGATTATGTGGTAACGAATTTGGGAAATGTCGGATTGACCAATGTAATCCTGACAGATGACAACGGTTCACCCGGAAATCCGGGGGATAATTTTAATCCGACCTTTATTAGTGGAAACATCGATGGAGACGACAGTCTTGATGTGAGTGAAACCTGGATCTATCAGGCGACCGGATCAGCAAGTTCCGGCCAGTATGAAAATGTAGCTGAGGTCGTCGGCCAAGATCCTGGAAGCAATAATGTCACCGATGATGATACGAGTCACTATTTTGGTTATTCAATGGGAATTCATATCGAAAAGGCTACAAATGGTGAGGATGCGGATAGTCCGACCGGTCCAGCCATTCCTTTTGGAAATCCAGTGACATGGACCTATGTAGTCACAAATATCGGCGCTGTACCGCTTGGAGATGTACAAGTCATTGACGACCATAGCTTGATTCTCACATTCTCAGGAAATGATGCCAATAGTAATGATAGTATCGATGTTAGTGAAACCTGGACTTATGAAGCTAACGGCACTGCTGCTTGGGGTCAATATGCCAATCTCGGGAGTGTCCAGGGCACAGACTGGCAGGGCTATGTTGCCACTGATGATGATTCCAGTCATTACATTGGTTATTATACAGGCTCCATTGGTGATTATGTCTGGATCGACAAGAACGAAGATGGTATTCAGGATTTGGATGAATCAGGCATTCCTGATGTGGAATTGTGGCTGATTCAGGGAAAAGACACACTCCAGACGGATACCACAAATGCCAGTGGTATTTATAATTTCACCAACCTTCCTCTGGGGACTTATATTGTGGAGGTGAATGAAGCAAGTCTGCCTGCTGATTTCTACCTGACAACTCACAATGAACCCGATACAGTGGATCTGGCCATGGGAGAAGATTACAACGATGCCGATTTTGGATACCGCCCGGAAGGTGGCAGTATCGGTGATTATGTCTGGCACGATGCCGATGGTGAGGGAGATCAGGATCCTGACGAGAAGGGGATTCCGAATGTAAAGGTGATATTGCGGAACGCATCATGGGTTATTGTCGGCATTATTCAAACCAACAGTAACGGGTATTATCGCTTCAATAATTTATATCCCGGCATCTATCGAGTTGAAGTCGATGAAACGACTTTGCCAGAAGGTTATTTCCGTACATCGGCTGAAGGTCGTTATTCAATTGACCTTGGACCGGCGGAAATTGTGAGTTATGCTGATTTTGGCTATCGCGGTCTCCTCGGCAGTATTGGCGATTATGTGTGGAATGATGCGGACGGCGAAGGTGATCAGGATGAAACCAATGCCGGTATACCGGATGTCGTTCTGAAGCTTATTTTGGGCAATACTGTGATAAAGACCGATACGACAGACGCCAACGGTGCGTATGATTTCACCGAACTTGAAGCGGGTCTCTATGTTGTCGATGTGGAAGATAGTACGATACCAGACTGGTATATTCTTACCACCAATAATGAGCCGGATACAGTCCTGTTGTCGATTGGCGAAGATTATAATGATGCTGATTTTGGTTATCGGTTGAAATCGACAGGTTCGATTGGTGATTACGTCTGGGAGGACAAAGACCGTGATGGTGATCAGGATACGGATGAAATTGGTTTGCCGGAAATTACGGTCGGTTTGTTTGACACGCTGGGAACGCTCCTGCTGCTGGATTCAACAGATGTAGACGGTATGTACCTGTTTGAAGAGCTTGAACCGGGTGTTTATATAGTAGATGTCTATGCGGCAGATGATGATATGCCCTGGAACTATGTCTGTACCACGAACAATGATCCCATGCGTGTGGAATTAATTCAGGGTCAGGATTTCCTTGATGCTGATTTCGGTTTCATGGCTGCTGATTCCGGAGTGATCGGAAATTATACCTGGCACGATAAAAATTGGGATGCAAATCAGGATCCGTTCGAGACACCGCTTTCCACGGTTAAAGTATTTCTTCTCTTTAACAAAGTTCTGGTTGATAGTCTTCAGACCGATGGATTCGGGCTCTATTATTTTACACACCTTCCGCCAGGTGAATTTGATGTGAAGGCACATCGATATGTTCAGCTTCCATCAGGCGGATATCAAATTACAACAGTAGATTCCATGCATGTCAGTCTTGCCGCCGGTGAGGTTTTTCTCGATGCCGACTTTGGATTTGCCTATCCCGAAGAAAACTGGGGTACCGGCCGACGGTATCTGCTGGCCAGATACCAACCATGGTATGCAGATACAGAGAGTGATTCCACGCTTCGTCACTGGATTCCCGATTATTCTGGCGGTTATGCCGATACTTCCTTGTTTAACCGCTATGATTCCTACGATCCGTACATATGGGAATACCATATTCTTGCGGCATGGGCGTGCGGTATCGACGGTTTTGCGGTAGACTGGTACGGAAAAGATGCTTACGAAAATCCAGGCATGAAAGGATTACTCAACGAAGCCGATATTCTGTATCAGAAATACAATATCTTCGGCTTCAATTTTGAGATTGCTGCCTCCTATAACGAAGAAGCATTTGGAGAGATGGAACCCAATTTCGAATATATGGGAGATTCGTTGATGACACATCCGGCATACTGGGGCACCCGGAGACATGTTCGCCGGCCGCTCTTTCTCTATAATGCAGAGGCTCCCATCTACACGCCGGCAGAGTACAGTGTCTGTGCCGATACGACATTACCTTCGGACGTCTTCCTTCTCTGGAACGGGACCGAACCGGAATGTTTCGATCCGGTAGATGTGTGTTATCCATGGGTGCAGCCGTTGGATGGCCAGTGGGATCCAAATGGCATGGAATGGGGTGAGTCCTATATCGATACAACTTACTCCCGGGAAAATTATCTGCCGGATCCGGGTGATCTTCTTTTTGCGCTCGGTGGTGTTTGGCCCGGCTTTGACGACAGGGAATGGTCGCTGGGCGAGGATCACTGGATGAGCCGCCAGGATACTCTGGTTTATAATCTGACCTGGGAAAAAGTTCATAATTACAGCCATCCGCTTCAGATGCCGTGGTGTCTCATCGAGACCTGGAATGATTTTAATCAGGCCACTGAGATTGAACCGAGTGTAGACTGGGATTACAAGTTTAATGTATTAACAAGAGATCATGCGAGACGATTTAAAGGATCCATACCACCCGATTCTGTGGGTGTAAGCAATCTTGGTCTGCTTGTACCTCAACATATTCATCAGGCAAGAAGGGCTGGTGATTTGAGGCCTGATGAACTTACTGCCATCAGCGCACTTATCAACCAGGCGCTCAATGATTTCTTTAACAAAGATCATCTGAAGGCATTGTCGGTTGCTGATCAAGCGGCAGGTATCGCTCCCAACCCAATCACAATAGAATCGGTCGAAGATACTTCTGTCGAAATTTCCTGGGAAGCGGCAACTCATGCGAACTGCTATCATATCTATTATTCCGTTGAACAATCGCATTTTGAGCCATGCAGTTTTATCAAACCCGATATGGTTTCCATCGGCAATGTCACGAGTTATGTTTTAACCGGTTTGATGCAGAATACAGATTATTGGGTCGCCGTGACCGCTGCGGATACCGCTCTTGGTCTTTATGCAAATGACAGTTGGTACGAGAACACAATAACCGGTGCTGAAATCAGGACGTTTAAAACGATAGGAACAAGCAGTGTTGAGAATGTTTCCGGCATACCAAAGAAGTTCGCGCTGAATTATAACTATCCGAATCCTTTCAATCCGATTACAACCATTCAGTACGACTTACCAATCACTCAGCACGTGGCTCTTATCCTGTTTGATATGCGGGGCCGTGAAGTGAGAAAGCTGGTCGATGAAGTTCAGAAGGCCGGGGTTTATACGATTCAATTGGATGCCGGTACGTTTCCGAGCGGTATTTATTTCTATCGTTTGGTGACGGAAAAGTTTACCAAGGTCAGGAAAATGATGCTCCTTAAATAAAATGAACAAACCAGAATTGAAACGTGCGGTATTGTACATGCCGCACGTTTTTATTTGTGATGCTCGGGGGAAAAAATTTATTTTAATGGCATAATTGTTGCTCTAATTTCAAGCAAAGTATATTGTGTATGAAAAAAAAACTTGACATTTCAGTGACGATTTAATACATTTATAACCCATACAGAAGGTTTTTTAAGGAGATTGCCTATAGAAGTTCGTTAAAGGTCTGGTGGATTTTAGTTAACCTGTTTCTGCAGAAAAAGAATGTGGTATTCCGCTTACCTTTACGGACTTATATCCAGACCGAATGTTCATGGTCCGTGTGTTTTTCTGCAGGACATGAAAGTTCGGTTTTTTATTTATTTCTGGAGGATACAATGAAAAAACTTTTCATTATTCTGATGATCACAACCCTTGGACTGATGTTTACGTCTTCGGCATTTGCCGTGAGCGAATCAGCAGTGCTCTTTCTCCTTATTTCTCCCGGAGCCAGAGCCGCTGGAATGGGCGAGGCTTTTGTGGCAGTCGCGGATGATGCGACGGCAATACACTGGAATCCCGCAGGGCTGGCTTTCCAGAGGGGCGGAGAAATCACACTCATGCACTGTAAATGGCTTCCCGGACTTGTTGATGATATGTATTACGAGTTTGGATCCTTTCGTCAATATTTCGAAAGTCTTGGAGGAACCATCGGTGCCAACGTGACCTACCTCAATATGGGCGAGCAGGTCTGGATGAGTGAAAACAATGAGGAACAGGGGCGTTTTGTCAGTTACGATTTTGCCGTGACTGTGGGATATGCCACTCAATTGAATGATAATCTTGGCCTTGGTGTGAATATGAGGTTCATTCAAAGCCTTCTGGCCCCGGATTGGGTCCAGGTGGGTGAGGAAAAGGGTGGTGGAAAAGGGAATGCTTTTTCCGTGGATGTCGGCGTACTGTACAAATTTCATTTCCCAAAGGGACTTTCATTTGGTGCCGCCATTTCTAACATGGGGCCGAAAATCACTTATGTGGATCAGGCACAGGCAGACCCCATACCAACCAATCTTAAAGTCGGATTTGCTTACCGGTTGCTGGATACGGAATACAATCGCTTTTTATTAGCATTGGATACGAACAAGCTGATGGTTGTCCGCCACAAGGACGGCACGTCGGATCCTTTTTATAAAGCTCTGTTTACATCATGGTCGGACGGATCGCTGAGCGACCAGGCGAAACGATTGATCAGCTCAATTGGTTGTGAATACGTTTATAACAACATGATTTTTTTACGAGCCGGTTATTATTACGATGAGGAAGGCAAGGTGAAATTTCCTGCTTTCGGAGCCGGGCTGCAATATTCGAAATATCGTTTTGATTTTGCCTATGTGGCGGCAGAACAGGGACACCCGCTTGCGGATACCATGCGGTTTTCCTTAACCATCGGTTTTTAAATGTGCCGGATTCTTTAGACTGATGTTATAGATTGTTTTAAAGAATACCCCACTTTGTTCCGTGGGGTATTTTGTTTATCTGTGGAGAATTTATGAGAAAAGCTTTCATTTATATTTTTTTATGGTCGATCATTCTGAGTTTCTCATTTTCTTTAATGGCTGAACCTGTCCGCATCCGGCAGAGAAAACCGGTTGTTTCAAAGCGTAATCTTCTTGAGCATTCAAAACTATATTTCCAGAATGGGTTCTGTTTTTTGAAACCACAGGTATCGGCTCTTTCGGAGCCGGATACAGTCCACATTCTGGCACTAATGACCGAGTTCCAAACGGATGAGAACAATAAAACGACCGGAGACGGGAAATTCGATTTGTCCTCACCTTCCGGTCCTCTGATTGATCCTCCTCCGCATGATGGTTCCTATTTTCAGAATCAGCTAAGAGCTTTATCCAGTTACTATCTGTCCGCGAGCCGGGGTAAATTGATTGTGGATAGTCAAGTTTTCCCAATGACATTGATTCTCCCCAAAGAAATGGGAGACTACAATCCCAACACGTCCGAGGAAACCACGGACCGGGGATTGGCCGAACTGTTTCGAGACGCTATTTTACTTGCCGATGATGCCGGTGCTTTATTCTCCTCGTTCGATTGTTTTATCGTTTTTCATGCGGGTGTCGGCAAAGACATCGATCTTGGTTTTGATTTCACACCCCAGGACATTCCGTCGGCATTTTTGAATCTGGATTATTTGAGAACGTATCTGGCCGATGGCGATCCGGACTATTCAGGCATCCCCGTGAAAAATGGGAACGAGCCTGTTCAAGAAGGAATTATTCTGCCTGAAACAGAAAACCAGGATGGTTATGAATTTGGTCTCCTCGGAATCATTGCTCAAAAATTTGCTTTTCAGATCGGGCTGCCTGCGCTTTGGAATACCGAAAACGGACGAT
>CAZTZL010000029.1:10852-16620 GCA_964617625.1 uncultured bacterium | reverse complement strand
AAATTTGCTTTTCAGATCGGGCTGCCTGCGCTTTGGAATACCGAAAACGGACGATCCGGCATCGGACGATGGGGATTGATGGATCAGGGATCGGGTAATTTCAGCGGATTGGTTCCCGCCGAACCGAGCGCATTCAGTAAAATGCTGATGGGTTGGGAAGAGCCGGTGGATGTACTCTCCGAAGACAGCCTGCAGGTGGCCTGTTCAAAAGCCGTTGGAAATCAGATTTACCGGATTCCGATCAACGATCATGAATATTTTCTAATTGAGAACCGTATGCACGATCCGAACGGAGACGGGATTGCAGTGGGCCGGGACAGTGAGGGTGATTCCGTGGTTTTTCGCTCGGACGGGTTAATTGAAATGTCCAAACCTTCTGTCATTATCGGTGTGGATGAATACGATTTCGGACTGCCCGGTTCCGGCATTCTCATCTGGCATGTGGATGAGGATGTGGTTCTTGAGAATATTTCGACGAACCGGATCAACAATGAGCCGTCTCACCGCGGCGTCGATCTCGAAGAAGCGGACGGCGCTCAGGATATCGGGGAGGTTTACGGTTTTCTGAACGGGGGGTATGGTTCGGAATTGGGCGTGCTGCATGACGCCTGGTTTAAAGATAACGAGTACAATCTATTAGCAAACAATGCAGACGAGGTGACTTTTGCGCCGGACACCCGTCCTGACAGCCGGGCCTATTCCGGGGCGAATTCCCATCTCGTCATTTCGGATTTTACGGAAATAGATACCGTCATGTCTTTTTCCGTGAGGAATGATTTGCTGCAGAAAGGATTCCCGGTCGATTTCGGACAGGGACAAACACCTTTTCCACCTCTCTTCGGTGATCTGAACGGCGACCGGAAAAATGAGCTTGTGGTTGCCACAGAGGAGGGCAAAATATTCGCTTGGAAACAGGATGGCAGTCCTTTGATTGAAAACAATGCAACAGGATACCGTGTTCAGGTTACGCATGATACAACATGGTTCCCTGTTGCTCTGCTGACCGATCTTGGAAAGGATGTGGTCTGTCCTCCGGTTTTGTGTGACCTGGATCAGGACGGAAGAGATGAAATATTTGCGGCCGTTACCGGCGGAGAAGTCATGGTTTGTGAAATCGAAGCGAATGAAGTGGCCGTGACGCCAATTTTTATTAACACAGATGATGAATTTACCATTCTGGTTTGTATTCACGACCATTTGCTTGCCGGTACCCGAACGGGAGAAATCGCCACTGCAACTTTTTTGAGATCTTTTTGGCCTGTTTATTCGTTAAACAACGATGCAATCACGGGAATTTGTCAGTTCGGTTCGGATGAAGCGGGACAATTGGTTGCCACGACTGAAAACGGCCAAATGGCTTTGCTCAATATAAGTGGCCAGATTGTTTGGCAGAAACCTCTGCCCGAAGCAGGAATTTCTACGGTGACGGGTGCGTGGTTCGATTCGGATTTGCCATCGATTGTAGTAACTTCGGAAACAGGCGAGGGTTGGATATTTGACGGCCAGGGGAATCAGATCGCACGATTCGGAGAAAGTCAAAACGATCCCGAAATGAAACATTCCGCCATTGGTGATATCGATGGCGACGGATTCATGGAGATTGTTACGATGGCGAACGGCCATGTTGGGTGTTTCAATCACAACGGCAGTCCGGCCAACTATTTTCCGGTACCGAATTATCCGCGGGAAATCTCTTTGTCCTCTCCGATTCTGGGGGATGTGGACGGAGACGGAAGTGTGGATATTTTAACGGCTTCATCAAAAGGGGATATTCTGGCATACAACGCGCAAGGGATGGTTGTTGAAGGATTTCCGGTCAGCCACGGGGGATCGAAAGTTCTGTCTCCCGTGTTGCTCGACCTGGATGGTGACGGCGATACGGAACTGGCCGCGGTTTCGGAAAAGGGCTATCTCTATGTCTGGCATCTGAGCATTCCTTACAATCCGGAAACCGTTCCGTGGCCTGCCGAATGTCACGACCCTGCAAGAACAGGAATAAATCCGCAACAATTGGATCGTCCCCAGCCTCACGGAGAGTGGATGCCCGATCGTCTGGTCTATAACTATCCCAATCCGAATTTGGGTAATGAAACGACCATTCGTTACTATCTTGGATATCCGGCAAAAATCCATATTAAAATCTTTAATCTGGCCGGAGAATTTATCGATGAGTTTGACGGCCCGGGAACGGGACAGACCGACAATGAAGTGGTCTGGGATTTGACCGACGTAGACAGCGGTGTCTATTTCTGTCAAGTCAAAGCCGAAGGAAGTCCGGGAGAAAAGATCGTCACAATTAAGATTGCAGTGGTGAAATAGAAATCATTAATGAGATGACTCTATAGGGTAAGAGAAATCGAAACATAAATGAGTTCAATGGGTTTCAGCAGAAAGGATATGCCTTTTTGAAAATAAAGTTATTTTTCTTCTTTCTCTTCATATTATGGATGAGTCCAGCTGTGGGACAGCTGCAGCAGTACAACCATCCCGAGTTGAAATGGCGAACCATCGAAACGGAGCATTTTTACATTCACTTTTATCAGGGTACGGAGCGTACGGCCTCGATTGTCGCCAAGATTGCCGAAGATATCTATTCGCCGGTGACCGAACTTTACCACTATACACCGGACGGGAAAATTCATTTCGTGATCCGCGACCATGATGATGAATCCAACGGTGCGGCATTTTATTATGACAACAAGGTGGAAGTGTGGGCTCCGCCAATGAATTTTATGCTCAGGGGAACGCACAACTGGCTGCGCAATGTGGTGACACACGAATTCACCCACATGATTTCTCTGGGCGCCATTCGCAAAATGCCCCGTCAGTTGCCTGCTATTTATTTTCAATGGATTGGTTATGAGGAAGAAAAACGTCCGGATGTCATTCACGGTTATCCCAATACACTTGTTTCGTTTCCTTTTCCGGGTACGATTGTTCCTCTCTGGCTTGCCGAGGGAATGGCCCAGTTTCAACGCGAGGGACTGCATTACGATATCTGGGATACCCACCGCGACATGATTCTTCGCACGGCCGCACTTGGCAACACACTCGCTTCGATATCAGAAATGGGCATCGGCGGGAAGGACCATCTGGGTTATGAACGGGATATTTATAATCAGGGGTACGCGTTGGTACAGTATATGGCGGATCGTTATGGTGAGGAGGTTCTCACCAGGCTGTCCCGCAGTATGAAATCTCTTCTGCGAATTCAATTTTCCGATGCCTGTAAAAATGTTTTGGGTATAAGTGAACATGATCTTTATAACGAATGGAAAGCGTGGCTGGTTCAATCCTACACCCAACGAACGGAGGAAATTGAGCGCCATTTAGATCAGGGGCATTTGATTGAGAAAGATGGATTGGCCAATTTTTTCCCGATCTGGTCCCCGGACGGTAAAAGTATAGCGTATGTTTCAAATCGGGGGGAAGATTATATTTCCCAGAGCCAGGTCTGGGTGATCGATGTGGCAACGGGTAAAAAGCACCGGATTACGGGTAGAGTTACTTCTTCCGTTTCCTGGTCTCCCGATGGAGAATGCCTGGTCTATGCAAAGAGAGATGCGCGGACACGGCAGGGATCTCATTACTACGATCTGTATGAATACAATCTAAAAACGAAAAAAGAAAAACGGCTCACGCAATTTTTAAGGGCACGCCAGCCCGACTGGTCCAAAGACGGCAAGCTTGTCTGTGTGATCGAGTCGGACGGTACGTCGAACCTGTTGATTCTGAATGAAGATGGAAAACACACCAGACAGATTACGTTGTTTCAACATGGAGAACAAATTTTTACGCCGCGGTGGATGAACAACGGGCGGATCGTTTTTGATATGGCCGAGGAAAAGCACGGCAGGGACATCGCGGTAATCGATTCGACCGGTTCCAATTTTCAAATGTTTATCCAAACAGATTATGACGAAAGAGATCCGTACCCCGATTCAAAAGGGGAAATGCTTTACTTCAGCTCCGACACCACCGGTATTTTTAATGTATATCAATACAATCTTGCTACCGGAGAGACGATCCAGCTCACCAATGTTATAGGCGGCGCTTTCATGCCTTCTATGAGTCTGGATGGGAAATTGGCCTATTCGCACTTTCAGGCGGACGGATATAAAATCGCACTTTTAGATTCGTTCAGGTTAATCCAACCATCCGAGACAGTCTATCAATCTCCCTATGAAAAAATGAGAAACTCAAGCCGGCATTGGCAAATTGCCCAATTTGACGATATAAATCCACCAAAATTCGATTCACAGCCGTACAAACCGATTTATTCGAAACTTTCATTTTTCCCCAGGCTTATGGTCGATTATCCCAAAAAACTTAAAGTGGGCACCTATTTTTACGGAAGCGATTTTCTGGACAAAGTTTTTCTCTTCGGAGGATTTGCTGTTAACAGACAGTTCGATACAGACGCATTTGGTATTTTTGAATACAGGCGGTTTTATCCAACCTTTTTTGTCGAGCTGTACCACATTATGCGCAACAAATCATTTGTGGATCCGGATGCGGACTATAATGTCCGGTATAATCTCATGGAAGTCGATTTGGGTGCAGACTGGAAAATCGACGATGTCAACACACTGCGTACTGCGTTTGTATACAGTCAGTACGGGTACATGGGAAAAGGCACCTACATGGGTGTGTTCAATAAATTTTCTTCAACATATCACAAGGGCAATGTCGCTCAATTGAAATGGACACACCAGGCGGTTGCACGGACCCGGTTTTCCCAGATCGCACCGCCGGGAGGGCGGAAGATTGATTTCAAGATAGAACGGGCCTGGCAAAATTACGCCGTGGATTTCGATGTCAATATGGAATACGGCACACTTGTGGATGTCTATAAAAAATACGATTACGATCAATTTGAACTGGATTGGCAGGAATATGTGTCTCTGCCCTGGCTCGGCCATACGCTTGCTCTTCGTTTGAAGGCCGGCCTCATTGATCAGCCGGTCGAGAGTTTTTATTATCTTTTCGGCGGCGGTCTTGATGGATTGAAAGGGTATCCGTATTACAGTATCGAAGGCCGGAAACTGGCGCAATTCACGCTTGCCTATCGTTTCCCGGTCTGGAGAAAGATGGGGCTGCGTTTTCTGTTCTTTAATTTTGACAATCTCTATTTATCGGTTTATGGAGAAACAGGAAACGGGTGGAACCGGGACAACCTCGATTTTTCCAGCTGGAAAAGGGATGTGGGTGCGCAGATCCGATTGAGCCTTTTTAATTTTTATGCCTATCCGATGTGTCTCTTTTTCGATGCGTCTTACGGACTGGATCAATTTACGCACGAAAATCAGGTATACGGAAAATCATGGCGCACTTATTTTGGACTTCTTTTTGATTTTCTGGATTAGGGAGTTTGAAAATATAAGGTAATCATCGTATTGGAGGTCTCCATGAGAACGACGGTCTGTTGCACAGTTTTACTGCTGGTTCTTTCTTCCGCTGTTTACGGACAGAGTTCGATCGGTGCGGAAAGCTGGAACCGGTCAGTAGAACTGCGGTCGCATTTCTGCATGAATCAACAGGAAGATTCAAAGGGATCAGGATCAGTTGTTTCCATCGAGGGGAGGAAAAAACCGGCCGTTGGCGTTCTGCTTTCGGCGGCTGTTCCGGGCGCCGGCGAAATTTATTCGGGCTCATGGATCAAAGGCGCTGTCTTTCTCGGCATCGAAACCGGACTATGGATTTACTACGTTCAATTCCATGACAAGGGTAAGGATTGGGAAAACATTTTTCATGATTATGCTGATACT
>CAZTZL010000029.1:0-10752 GCA_964617625.1 uncultured bacterium | reverse complement strand
CATAATCGGAAAATCGAGAGCAAGACCAGAATGGGACTGCAAAAAGTGCGTGATGAATATGTGCCGGTCCTTACCATGAATTTAAGCTGGTAACGTCAAAATGGACAGGAGGAATTTATCCTTCAGGATTTTATAGCCAGTACTGAACGCTGAATTTTCGTCAAATGAATCTATTCGGAGTGATATCACCCATGAGAAATCAATATATTTTCATTGTTCGGGTATTTTTAGTTGTCTTTCTTCTTCTAAGCCGAGGAAATCTTTTTGGTCTCGACGGTCCGGAACGATCGGGGAAATCCGATTATGCCATGGATTCATCTGTTGTTTTTTCTCGGACGGCCTTGATTCCATCGACAAGTGAATCTTCGACTTCGGATCAGCCTGTTCCTCCATCGAAAGCCAAGGCTTTTTTTCTTTCTTTTATATTGCCAGGAGCCGGGGAATATTATGCAGGGTCGAAAAAAATGGCAAAGATTTTTCTGGGAACCGAAGTCCTGCTTTGGTCGACCTATATTTCATTTCGAACATATGGAAACTGGAAAAAGAGTGATTACGAACTGTTTGCTGTGTCCCATGCCGGAATCCACCCTTCGGGAAAAGATCATCAATATTATGTTGCCATGGAGAACTATAACAGCCTCCGCGAGTACAATGAAGCCAAACTTCGACAGCGCAATCTTGCCGATCTTTATCCTGAAGATAAAAGATATAACTGGCAGTGGGACAGCAAGGACTCCCGTAAAAAATTTGGCACACTTCGCGTCGCAAGCGACCGTGCTTTCAACCGCTCTCTTTTTGTTATCGGAGGAGTTGTTATTAACCATCTTATCAGTGGAATTGATGCGCTGCGATTGGCGAGGGAAGAAGAGAAAAAATTCAATCAGCGTGTTCAATTGGGAGTTGCGGGATTGCCCGAAGGCGGTATGGTTGTAAGCTTGTGGAAGGTTTTCTAAAATAATGCACATCGTAAATATTATCCTTTATCTCAATTTTTTCTTGACATTGGCCATAATTTCTTATATAATATAAGACTTTTCTTGAAGATAGATTATAAAGAAAACGTCTGTAAATATATATTGAATCAGGAGTTGCTTTAAGGTAATATCATTTCAAAAGAAGGTTATTGAAGAAATATTTTTTATACCGCACCAGTGTTAGAATGGAGTAAGAACACCGTATGACGAAAGTAACAATGCAATCACATGATGGATTCACTCTGTTTATCACCTCGACCGGTGAGGATGAGTTATTAATTACTTCTCGAATAGAGAACGAACAGTATCAACCAACCGATATTACTCAGGCGGTTTATCAAAAAATTTCCGAAATTCTGAATCAGTCCGATCTGCAAATTGTTCACGAGCGTATTTTCGGAAGCAACTCGCTCTATGTTGAAATTATGCAGAAGAGAAAAGATGTGCTTCGAAAAAATGGTGTTCCGGAAGAGCTGCCCGTTACCTATATTCAGGGGCAACCGGTTTGGGGGGAAGGATTGGCAGGTGTTCAAATAAGGGCTATTCGTTCAAACAATGCCAAGGATAAAGTTTGGACGATCTATGATCAGGATGTTCCCTGCGGCCGCGGATGGAACCGGAACGGCGCCACATTTCTGATGCTTCATAATATTCATGGATTAAACAAGGATCAGGCAGGTGAAAATGCACGGGAAGATCAGGCATCCCGGATGTTCGATTGGGCAAATCGGGTACTTGAGAAGCAGGGGGCCGGTTTTCAAAACGTGGTGAGGACCTGGATCTATCTTTCAGATATTCTGGATTGGTATAAAGAGTTCAACATCGCAAGAAATAAACAATTTCATAATTTTCACTTGCTTGGTGATTCCGAAGAAAATTTTGAAACCGAGAAAATATATCTCCCCGCGAGTACAGGGATCGAAGGAGACAATCCGCTCGGCGCGGCAGGCGTGATGGATGTTTTGGCCGTGCTGCCGAAAAAATCAAATTCACTGCAGATCCAGCCCCAGAGCGGTGTAAAGCAAAAATCGCCTTACCGATACGGCTCTGCGTTTTCACGATCCATTTCTATAAAGGAAAAGGATTTGACTTATATTATGCTCTCGGGAACGGCGGCTATCGACGATCACGGAAAGAGCCTTTATCCGGGAGATGCCCGTGCTCAGATTAAAAAAACAATCGATGTAGTTGAGGCATTGATCGCGAAAGAGGGCGGGAAACTGCGCGATATCTGTGAAGCGACTGCCTTTTTAAAGCGGGCCGAGGATATACCGATTTACAACGAAGTGATCTCCGAATACGGTTTGGAGAGCATGCCGGCCATTTGTGTGGTTGCGGACATTTGCCGTGACGAATTGTTATTCGAACTGGATGCGATGGTTTCCTTCTTTAATTCATCTGCAAACGAATAAAGGTCATCTTCGACCATTATATTTTCAGCAAAATATAGAGATCAATATAGCGACATCAACCATTCCCGACTTAAATTATCCGTTTCCATCAATATAAATAAAATCTAATTATTTTTTTCGGTTTATAAAAAATGAGGGTTTAAGTGAAAGTTGATTTACGTTTTTTATCAACTTTGATATCAATCACACTCGTTTTTTTCTTGCTTGTTTTGTCCGGTGCTTTAGCCGTGGCAACTTTTATTGATAATGATTTTGGGCCGGAAGCCGCCAGGGCCGAGGTTTATGAAACCGTCTGGTTTCAGGGGATTGCTCTTTTTACCCTGTTCGTTTTTACATTGCTTCTTATATTAAGGAAGTTCTGGCAGAAGGGTAAACGTGCTGTACTTTTATTATATATTGGAATAATACTCGTATTTGCCGGTTATGGACTCACTCAATATGCTGGTTATCAAGGATTTCTCCATCTCAGAGAGGGGGATAGTTCCGATCAGATCGAATCTGCAACCTCTTTTCTTCAAGTAACAATTCACAAAGATAATAAAGCAGTCCTGTTCCAAAAAGCCCTTTTATGTTCTCCGATCAAAGATGTCAGGTTTCATCAGAAGATTAATTTCGGGGATGAAACATTTCACGTTCGGTGTTTGAATTATTTCCAAAATGGAACGAGCGAAGTTGTGGAAGATCCACAAGGTGGTCCGGTGATACTGCTGCAGGTGGCCAACCGGGATGAGATCCAGGATATATCAATACAGGAAAAAGAAACACGGGTGATCAACAATACAGTGATCGGATTTCAATCGGGAATTCCGGATTCTCTTTCCTGGATTCAAATTCGAGTGAAAGGGGACCGGCCTATTCTATCAGCTTCCCACTCCATGACAATTGGATCGATGATTGATCATCGAAGCCGGACGATTTCGCCGGGAAATGAAACAGAGTTTCTTCCCTTTCATATTTACGAAGTCGGTCCGCTGAAATTTGGGTTGGTACATTATTATCCGAACGGCAGGATTAAAGCCGTTGATCTTTCCGATGTTCCTGGACTCGAACCGTTGCATCAGGAGCGTCAAAGTGTCCTTGTTGTTGAAATTCAGGCCGGTGAACAAAAGGAACAGGCAGTTCTTTTCAGGGAAACCAATCGAAAGGGAATTGTCCGCCATGTCACGATGAAAGGTTGTGGAATCGATCTTTCCTATGGTTCGAAAATGATAAAGCTGCCTTTTGCGGTTCGGCTTCGGGATTTCCAGGTTGAACGTTATCCCGGTTCCCTGAAACCTTCCGGTTTTATCAGCAACGTCGTTATTGAAGATCCTGATAGAAAAGTAGGGATGCCCTATCCTATTTATATGAATCACACGCTGAAATACCGCGGCTACCGTTTCTTTCAATCCTCTTTTGATGAGGATGAAGCGGGGTCGGTGCTTTTGGTATCCCATGATCCCGGAACGCCAGTTTTCTATGCCGGTTATATACTGTTGCTGCTAGGTTTTATCTTCAACCTCTTTGGTCCGAAAGGACGGTTTCACAAGTTAAGCGAAAGAATCCATCAACTATCCTTATCGCGGTCAATTGCAGCGGGTATCTTTATTATGTTACTATACGGTCTTTTGCCTGTAGCCGTTTTTTCCGAATCCGCCATAGATATGCCACTCAAGATTGCCGGCCGAATCAATTTTTCTCACAGTAGAAAATTCGGAGAACTTTTAATTCAGGATCCGGAGGGACGAATCAAACCGCTAAACAGTTGCGGCCATGAACTCATGCACGATCTTTTTTATCCGGATCGCGCACTTGGTCTGCATCCGGATCAAATTATTTTGAGCATGATGATTCAACCCTCTCTGTGGTTCGATATTCCTGTTATCAAGATCGATCATCCCGAAATTAACTTGATGATCGGAATCGATCCGGGCCGGAAATGGGCTTCTTACAACGATTGTTTTGATGCGCAGTCGGATCGATTCAAATTGATCCGCGAATATCAAACAGCTCAATCCAAATCAGTGCATCAGCGAACACGGTTTGATAAAGCTGTTCTCAATTTGCAAAAGCGGATTGTCTTTTTGCAACAGGCATTGAATGCAAGAGGTTACCATCTCTTACCGGTTTCAGAAAATCCGTTGAGTCCATGGCGTTCTATCGATCGGGTGCCTTTGTGGTCCGGTTACAAACAATCCGTCAGAGATGCTTTACAGACCGGCGATTGGCATCAGGCCGGGATTCTTCTCTCTGAAATTTCTCAATATCAAAAAGAAAAGGGGTTGGATGATATTCCCGGCCGGAATCACATCCGGGCGGAAATTATTTATAATGAATGGCATCTTCCGGACCGATTGACTTTTTGGGTTTTGGCGCTGGGGATTTTATTATTGACGGTTTCGATATTTCGCATTTTTATCGATCTGCCTTTGCTCAATCGGATTTCAAAGCTGTTTGGCATTTTGCTGACTGTTGCATTTATTCTTCAGACATTCGTTTTGGGACTCCGATGGTACATTTCCGGTCACGCTCCCTTAAGCAATCAATACGAGTCCATGGTTTTTATCGCCTGGGTGATCATGTTTGCCGGCTGGATTTTGTCGAGAAGAAATGCCATCCCGTTTGCAGCCGCTTCTCTCATTTCCGGAATGGTTCTCAATGCGGCGCATTCACACTGGGTCGATCCGAAGATTGCCAATTTGCCGCCGGTTCTCAAGTCCCATTGGATGCTCACCCATGTTTCCATCATTATATCGAGTTATGGCTTTTTCGGATTGAGCGCATTTTTGGGACTGATTGTGCTTTTTCTTTATATTTTTAAAACAGGAAAAACGGTATTTCGAATCGAATCCGCGATTCAATCCCTGACCTGTATCAGCGAGAAATCAATCATCCTGGGATATATTTTGGTTCTGTCCGGGACCTTTTTGGGGGCTGTCTGGGCCAATGAATCCTGGGGAAGATATTGGGGGTGGGATCCAAAAGAGACATGGACGCTCATTGTCATTCTTGTTTATACAGTGATTGTTTACCTTCACCGGATTCCGGAAATGTATTCAAGTTTTATTTTCAATGTCAGTACTTTCCTGGCTTTTTTTACGATCCTGATGACCTACATCGGCGTGAATTTTTATTTAACAGGTCTTCATTCCTATGCGTCCGGAGATCCAATGCCTGTTCCATTTTTTTTCTATGTCGTTCTTGTCTTTATTGCAGTAATTATTGGCCTTGCTTTTCGGAAGCGGAAACTGGTATATTTATAAAATAATAAATAAAATCAATTATGAACAAACTCTTGATTACCGGTGGAAGCGGATTGATCGGCGGGCATGTCGCAGACAGGGCAAGATTGAACTGGGATGTCTATGCAACCTATCAGTCCAATCCTTTCACTATGCCTTCTGTTCAATCTGTTCAGTTGAATCTTGATGATAAAAAATCAATTTCTGACATCATTCGACGAATTCGACCCGATGTCGTGATTCATTGCGCAGCATGGAGCAGCCTGGATCAATGCGAACAAAACAGAAAGCGCGCTTTTCAAATCAATACTGAAAGTACAGCCCTGCTGGCCGAATTGTGTGCCGAATCGGGCGCCCGGTTGATTTATACATCAAGCGATATGGTTTTTAATGGTGAACAGGGTAACTATACCGAATCGGATCCGTTAAATCCCATCAATGTCTACGGTGAGACCAAGCTGTCAGCCGAGGAAAAAATCCGGTCGACCTGCTCAAATTATGTGATTGTCCGGGTGGCGCTTGTCTACGGGAAACCGGTTTCTCGAGGCAATTCATTTTCGGAGAAAATCCTGAGTCGTTTTCATGAAGGAGGAAGCTTCCCTCTTTTTACGGATCAATTTCGTACTCCTGTCTGGGTGCAAACATTAGCCGATGCGCTTCTCGAATTGGCCGATAACCATTATACGGGTGTTCTTCATATCGGCGGTTCTGAAAAAGTGGACCGTTTTACATTCGGTTTGATTCTTGCAGAAATCATGCAGTATCCGCCAAAATTATGCAAACCCGTGCGTATGTCCGATTTTAAGACAATTGCTTTGAGACCGAAAGATGTTTCGTTAAATATTTCACTTGCAAAAACAATACTTAAAACTCCTTTTATCGATTATCGTCAGGGACTGTTACTTGATTATTCCCCTGATAAAAATGAAATATTATAAATTATCGAGGCAAAATGAATATTTAATATAAAAAAATGTTGAAAATCGCTTTCAATTATATTAAATTGAATTTACTATGATGGAACTCATGGATACAGCCAAACATTTGGATATTGTCAGCACGGAAGAGATCGATTCCGACATTCTGAAGATAACACTTCGGAAAGGGATTGATCCGAATTTTGTTATTAATGACCTGCATCAACTTTTCGATGATGCTTTTCAATCGGAGATATCAACCATTCTGTTCGACATGGAAAATGTCACGTTTCCCAATGCAAGCTTTATCGCACTTCTCATTGGAAAAACTGCGGAGGCCAAGCGCTGGGGAAAAAGTATCCATATTATTCACTTGAATGAAATTGCAAGAAATCACTTTTCCATGTTTTCTCCCCTGACTTTTCTTTCTTTTGGAGAAGAAGGATTTACGATCGGTGAAGAAACAGAAAATGAAAATGATTTAGGATTTGAAGAGAAGTATACGTTGATCGAAGGCAAACCAAGCTACTTGCAGGAAATAGCCACAGTGGATTCACTGAATAAAATTATGGAATTTGTGGCTGTTCTTGCAAAACAGGCCGGAATGGAAAAAGTGGAACTGAGTAAAATGAAGATTGCTGTTTATGAAGCCTGCATCAATGTGATTGAACATGGATATCATTTTGAACCCGGAAAATGGATTGGAATAGAAGTGTTGTTTGATCAAAACAGATTCGAAGTTTCTATTATGGACGATGGAGATACGTTCGATTTTTATAATTGCGACCATTATGATGTTCAGGAAGCTTTTGATGAAAAACGCCGCGGAGGGTACGGTCTTTATATCATTCAGCAGTCTATGGACGAGATCCAATATAAGAGTGATAAAAAGAATGGAAACCGTTTAACGTTAATCAAGTATATCAATTAAAAATATTCTTGGGCGATTAGCTCAGTTGCTTTCAATATATTAGTCATATAATAGATTGGTCCCGCCACCGGCGGGAGTTAGAGCCTTGATCGAAGATCAAGATGTTAGTTGAAAATTTGTAAGATACTTGTTAGAAAAGAAAGATTGAAAAAAGGGCGATTAGCTCAGTTGGTTAGAGCGCTGGTCTCACATACCAGAGGTCGATGGTTCGAATCCATTATCGCCCACTCTTAAGTTTTTGAAAAGTAGTCAATTAGTAAAAGGTTCCTTTAGGTGTAATTTGTATTGATTTGTATCTATTTGTGCCAAAACATGGCACAAATATGGCACACATTTAAACCTCCCTGTATTTTCTTATGGGGAGGTTAATTGTTTTAAGGCACGTCTTGGACACTTTAAACTTCTTTTTTTGATATTATTGTCATTAAAGGAGCAACACTTTTAAGAGATGATTCCAAATTTAATTATCAAATGAAAATTTAATTTTAAAGGGTAAAAAGCAATATGAAATCCGAATTAATTTATATCAATTGTCCATATTGTAATTTTAGCTATAGAATGAAAATATCGGTGGAGTTTAAGGAATACATATGTATTAAATGCTTTAAATCTGCTATTACTGAAACAATAAAGAAAGCTGAAAAAGACTTATTGAAAAGAAGTAATAAAATTATCCAAAATATACTCAAAGAGGACAATGACACAACCAATTAAAAGGATTATAGCTGTCTGGTAGATATATTCATTGAAACGATTTTTTTAAGAAATCGAATAATTTTAGTGGAATTTTCGTTTTTTTCTTATATATTGTTGTTGATATTTTCCCATTTTCATCTTTTGTATTTCGCAAACAAACACGATATATGGAGATAGATGTTTTTGGATACATACCCAAAAATTCATCATCCTCCGAAACTCCTCGACCAAGTACGATATACTCTGAGAACAAGGCATTACATTTATACCCAGAAAAGACCTACATTGGGTGGCTCACACATTACATTTATTTTCACAATAAAGCATATTCAATCATTCTGGGATTGCATGGTACAACTTTGCTGTTGGATGGGATTGACTGAGTATCTTAATTTTTTACTGATGGAATTTAGGATATTAATTATTATAATTCAAAAAACCAGAATAACCACGGTAACAAATTAAATAAGAATCGTGTGAAAGAAATTTTCTCCGCGCTGTGCGTATTGATAGTGATCATTTAACCGAACAGCTGTGATACTGATTTTGTTAAAATTGCATTGAAGATCACTAATGCTTGGAAAGGAAAAGCCGCCATAGAGAAGATGACCGACCAGGCAATGTTGGCAAAAGTTACTCTGGAGGCTAACGATCGTGCTGTCCGCTATACAGCCGAAGAAAAGAGCTTTCAAGGAAGGGATGGGAGGACAAAGACGAATAAAAATCTTTATTTCCATGAAAAAAATCAGTTTATTAAAGGAGGTTTAAAATGATAACCGAATTAAAACGAGGACGAGTTTTTAGTATTACTTGTAAGATCATGGTTTTGACATTTTTATTTGCAAATACCACGATTGTCTTTAGTCAATCAAATCCAAAAGTTTATGCTACAAAAGGAAAGATCGCCGTAATTAATGCTGGTGACAATAACGGGATTTCATCGGGTCAAAAATATATTTTAAAAAGGAAAACATCTACGGGTGTTATGGAAGTAGGTATAGTAAGAATTGAAAAAACATTACCTGATAAATCTGCTATTAGATTGATAGAAGAAAGAGGTTCTAATTTAATTAAAGAAGGTGATTTCTTAGAGAATAAAAATGAAGATATTATAGATGAACTGTTCGGAAATAACTATCAACAAAATACATATCAAGGGAAAGAATTTTCAAATAAACAATTAACACAACAAGAAGGGACATTTGTGCAAGGGAAAATTGATGGTGAGAGTGATGCAAGAGGTAGCGCTCTTTGGATCGTTGCTGGAGTTGGTTGCGGTATATTTGGTGTAGGAGCAGCCTATTTAATGAAGCCGAATCCTCCATTACATAAACTTGCTGGGAGATCGCAAGGATATGTTTTGGGTTATACTGAAGGATATCAGAAAAAAGCAAGAAGCACAAATACAGGATATGCTTGTGCAGGTTGGGGAAGTTGGATCTTAATATATCTTGCGTTAGGTAACAGTCAATAGTGGAAAATTTTCTTGATTTATTTGTTTGACAGATTCAAATCAAATAAGATTGTAACTAATAAAAGCCATTTTTAATATCTATTTCGTTGGTTCTTGAACATTAATTAAATATTTTAACTGAATGCAATGATAAAATTAAGTCTCATCTTTATTTTTATTCACTTAAATGCTTATTGCCAAATTTCTAAAACAATTAGTGTAGAATTTACCAAAATATCCACACAAAAAAAATCTAAAGAAATAGTCTCAGGCCATCTTTATCAGTATGCAAAAAAAACAGCAGTAATTATTAAAATACCTCTAAATCAGTGGATATTTATTGAAGATAATATCGCATTGATTTATTATCCAGAGAATAAAAATGCTATTAGAATAAAAAGCCAAAATCCTATAATCTTACCATTTTTTAATTTGATTTTTAGATTTGACGACGATAATATAGATTTGGCAAAATGGGGTTATACAATAGACAAAAATGAATTGCATGGAGATACTCTAATTGTTCATTGGAAACCACCTAAGAGTGCAAAAAAAGTATTAGGCGAGTTTATTATATCTTTAAAAGATAATAGAATAGTTTCAACTAAATCCAATGCGCCTGGTGGAAAAACTTTAATTAAAACATATTACAATAGATATGTCAAATATGACAATCAATTTTTCCCGTTAGAAATGAAATCTATTTCATATTCAGAAAACGTAATAACAACTGAATCAATAATCTTCAATAATCCGATCTTTGATAATCCCATTCCCAACCAAATATCACAATTCAGTTTGCCTGATAGTATAGAAATTAAGGAGGTGGAGTGGTAACCGCATATTTATATAAAAAATTATTTTTATGTATTATTCTGATTTTCCTCATTTACCATTCAAGTGGTTTTGCTCAAATAAATACTGATCTGGATTTTATTATAAGTCACAATTCCGTTACAAAACATACATTAAAAGAAAATATTACCTTATCTTTTAATGAAACATCGGAACTGAAAATAACCTGCATGGGATTGATCCGGTTTTATCAAATATTCGTTTCATCACAGCAAAATAGTCAGTCAATATGCACATTCACTCCAAGTTGTTCCCGATTTGGCTTTGCTGCGATTAAAAAATATGGCCCCTTT
>CAZTZL010000028.1:4638-39743 GCA_964617625.1 uncultured bacterium | reverse complement strand
CAAAAAACTGGCGGCCAACGAAAAATCTCCTAAAAATGGAGGTTCGTTCACTGAAGGAATTGAACTCTCCCGACTCTGTATTATAAAATATTAGTTGAATAGTCGGGATCAAACAGCAATTCCTTCCCGTTCCCCAAAAAACGGGAACGACCGTGAACTCACCGTCATTTTCCGAGACGGGGATTTTTCGAATGCCGCGCAAAGGATACTTTAGCTCTGGCTTTTTTGCAGCCAGAAAAGCCAGATATTTTAAGGTTTTGATTTAGGGGAGGGCATCATCCCGAGACTTCGGGATGGCGAATGGGAGAGGTTGGGTGGACATATTTTTTGACTTTTTTACCTGAAAGTTTCTATAGATTCAGGCATTGCAAAAAGGCCGATTCTTTTGGTTCTTTTCTTTAAAGAAAAGAACGGAATATCATTTGAGTATAACAAAAAATGCTTGCAGAGTTATAAATGATTAAATGATTTTAACTGGACACTTATGATTTTCACAATTAACAGAATTATTCAAATATGAGGAGGAAACTGTTTTTGAAAAATCAAAAGGGAGAGGGAAAATTGACAGAAAGGCATAACCTGAATTTACCTGACAATTATCAGTCCTATCTGGATCTAAGGGAAACCGAGAAGGCAATCAAATTAATCAAGGATCATTTCCAGACACAATTCGTAAACGAACTCAATCTCCAAAGGGTGTCTGCGCCGCTGTTTGTCCTGGGGAAAACGGGTGTGAACGATCATCTTTCCGGTGTTGAAAAACCGGTTCGCTTTCGTGTGAAGGATATAGGAGAGGATGCGGAAATCGTTCAGTCCCTGGCCAAGTGGAAACGAATGGCATTGGCTGATTATGGTTTTCGACAGGGCGAAGGACTTTATACGGACATGAATGCGATCCGTCCCGAAGAAATTTTAGACAACCTGCATTCCATCTATGTGGATCAATGGGATTGGGAGAGGGTGATCAACAGAGAAGAAAGAAATCTGGATTTTCTCAAAATGATCGTCCGTAAAATATACAATGTCATTCATGAAAAGGAAGCAATCATCTGCAAGGAATATCCCCAGCTTCCCGGGCCGAATCTTCCAAAAGAAATTTTCTTCGTTCATACCGAAGAGTTGGAAGAAAAATATCCGGAATATTCTCCCAAAGCGCGCGAAGATGCCATTTGTAAAGATAAAGGGGCGGTATTTGTTATCGGCATTGGCGCGAAATTAAAAAGCGGCGAACCGCACGATGGACGCGCCGCTGATTACGATGACTGGATCACGGAAACCGTGGATGGCAGAAAAGGACTCAACGGGGACATTATCGTCTGGAATCCGGTACTGCAATCCTCTTTTGAGCTTTCTTCGATGGGAATTCGCGTAGACAGGGAATCGATCCTCAAACAATTGGAAATTAAAGGCGAGATGTATAAGATCAAACTTGACTACCATCAAAAATTACTCAACAATCAGCTTCCCCTGACGATCGGCGGAGGAATCGGGCAGTCCCGTCTTTGTATGCTTTTTCTCAGAAAAGCACATGTCGGAGAGGTGCAGTCCAGCATTTGGCCCGAAGACATGGTAGAAGTCTGCAAGAAGAAAAAAATATTTTTATTATAAAGAAGGATGTGGTCCATCAGGCAAATAAATTCCATTCGGTTTAAAAATAATTTCTATCTTTCTGGTATCGTGCTCACAGCCACTCTTTTCTTGCTGATTGATTGTGCTCCATCCCGCTGGGCGAGCCGGATCGATTGGCCCGGTTATTCGCCGGATACTTTGCCGGATCAGAAAGAATATCCTGATGCAGGAGCCATCATTCTGTTGGATGAAGCCGATCTGGATGTGGGCAGCAGCAGTGAAATTACATTTTCCCGTCTGGAAAGGCATGTGATCGTCAAAATTCTCAACGAACGCGGCTTTGCGAATGCAAATGTGCTTGTTCCGTACGGAAGGGGAACAAAGGTTTCTGATATCCGGGGACGCACGATCCTGCCGAACGGCGATATTGTTCCGCTTGAAAAAGATCAAATTTATGACACCAATCTCTATCCGGATTATGTGTTTTACTCGGACATTCGCGCAAAACGGTTTACCATGCCGGCCGTTGAACCGGGATGTATTGTCGAATACCGATGGAATAAAACAGTGGGCAATTTTACATTCTGGACGCACTGGCAGTTTCAACACGACAATCCCGTTCTTATTTCAAAATACAATATTCGCTGCCCGGGACACTGGGACATTCACTGGAAAGCAACCGGTGTGGTCGTCGAACCAAAAATCGATCAGGTGCCGAGAAGCGCAAAAGTCAATCATCTCTGGGAAGTGAGAGACATGCCTCCATTTCTGCCCGAAGCGGGAATGCCGAATGCCAGCGAAGAAGCTGCGCATCTGATGTTTTCACCGATCGGTGTTTCCCGGTGGGAGGATATCGGAAAGTGGTTTTTGGATCTGGCGGAAGACAGGATGAAGCCGAACGATCAGATTCGTCGAGTTGTCCGCAAGATAACGGAAGGTACCTCTTCGGAAAAAGAAAAACTCGAACGTATTTATGATTTTGTCAGAGAGAAGATCCGGTATATTGCTATAGAAATAGGCCTCGGCGGATATCAACCGCATGCTGCGGAAGATATATTTAAAAATCGATACGGCGACTGCAAAGATATGGTCACATTGATCGTGGCCATGGCAAAAGCAGCGGGAATCGATGTTCATCCGGTTTTAATTTCTACCTGGCAGAATGGCACAGTGGATACCGCACTGGTTTCCCAGGCGTATTTCAATCATGCCATCGCTTATACTTTCTTGTCCGACAGCACGGAACTCTGGATGGATGCCACGCACAAGACTTGCGGATTCGGGGATCTTCCCTGGTTTGATCAAAATCGTCTGGCGTTCATCATTCAGTCCAGAGAAAAATCCTGGTTTCAAAGAACACCTGCTGAGGAAGCCAATGATAATTTGGTTGATCGAAAGTGGAAACTCGCAATAGATTCAACCGGATGCATTGCGGGATCGCTCGAATGGATTTACAGGGGAATACCGGCCAGCGAAGAACGCTTGAATATTCGGTTCATGAATCCAAAAGAAATCGAACCCTGGTTCAGCAGAGAATTGCTGTCCCGGTACCCGGGTTTCGAATGCCGGCAGGTTCGGTTCGATGGCCTAAATGATCCTGCAAAATCCTTAATTATTTACGGAGAATTTACTTCGTCGAAACGTATAAACAGGAGCGATTCCAGTCTGGTTTTTCAACCCGGTGCCTTGAGCAGCTTTGAATGGTACGGGATGTTTGGCGAGAGAGAAAGGCAGTATGATATAGAATTGCGGTTTCCTCTTCATGTCGTCGATGAAATCGAATTAAACTATCCCGGAGAGTGGCGATGTGACATTCCATTTGAGAAAAAAAATATTGAAAAATCATATGGTTCTATCGATTATTTGATAAACAACCCGGATCCGGGACAACTTTTATACAAGCGTGATTTTAGATCGGATACGGTCCGCATTCGTAAAGAAAACTATGCCGATTTTAAACGATTTGTCAATTTAATCGGCGAATATGACAAGAGAGTGATTTTATTCGGATTCCATCCGGATTTGGATAACCGTTATGATGCAATATATGATACGGATGTGATTCAGCAGAAAGATCCGCTAATAAAAATTAAGCTGTAATTTTTGTATAACCTTATTGTAATAAATTGAGAAAGGAGCAAGCAATGGTCAATGTTTTTAGTACCGGAGAGGTCGTGGATATTGGCATTGAAAAAGAGAAAGCCAGAATGAAATTTTATGATCAGGTTGCCAGTCAATTCGATGAACCGGAAATGAAAGATCTGTTTACAAAACTGCGTGACTGGGAAAATGCACACATCAGAAAATTCCAAAGCATACGTGAAGCATTAAAAGAACCCAAAGTCGTCGAATCTTATCCCGGTGAAATGGATGCTTACGGGCAGGCGCTCGTGGATGATAAACTCTATACGGAAGTGAAACCGGAAGCATTCAGCCAATATGTGAAGACACCTCTTGATGCGATCAACTACGGCATTCAATTTGAAAAGGATGCCATCTTCTTTTTTCAGGAGTTATCTCATTTTATCAAAACAGCCCAGAATGATGCCATTCTCCAATTAATTGGAGAGGAACGGCAGCATATCGTTTATCTGATTAAATTAAAGAGGAAGATGACTGAGAAAAAATAAGAATATTTGTAAAAATTTGAAATAAGTAATTTTTTTTGAAATTCCAAATGGCGGAATCCAAAATTCTCAGCCATAGGCGGGTTTTGCAAGAAGAAAGGAAGATTTTAAAACACAAATTACAAATCCCAATGTACAAATAAATTCCAATTTCCAAATCTCAAAATAAAAAACTGCCGATGAAATTATCTTCGTTTGGAATTTGTTTTTTGAGAATTATTTGGGATTTGTGGTTTGGAATTTGTTATTTCGTTATACTGTGGGAATTTGCATTAAACTCTGGAAAGATTTGATACATTCCTATGGATAGTACTGTCGGGGAAATGTAAAATTTAAAAGGAACATGAAATGGAACCCAAGGTTTTTTATCGAGAACTGGATGCGATCCTTGCCACGATTCGGAAAGAGAAATCAGGAAAAGGTTTTATACCGGCTATATTGGCTGAATTAGAAGACAAATTTGGAAATACACTACGAATTCGATGCAGTCATGTCTATGAGGAACGGGGGGATGATTTTGTTCTGGTACATTCTTCATCCAAACGCCAATGCATGCATTTGAAAGCGAAAATATCCAAAGCGGATGAAGTGATCCAACTGGTAACGCAGCATCGGAGTTATATTTATGATCGTCCGGAATTGTTGACTAATTTCGTCGCTCAGAAGGAAACAGCGTATATAATACCGGCAGCCATATTAATCGCAAGTCCCGAGAATCAGTGGCTTCTGGTTTTTGAGCTGAATACAGGCTGGAGCCGCGAAGAAATAATACTTTTTATGAATGCAGTTCGAACAGCGATCAACTATCGAATGTTTTCAGATACGATCTGGACCGAAATGGAAAGAGCGGTTCAGATTCAGCGCAGTCTGCTTCCCAAAAGTGCCCCACAAATTCCAGGGTATCAGATCAGCGGACGTTCCAAAGCAGCGGAGTGGGTGGGAGGAGATTTTTATGAATATTTTCAACTGGACAATGAAACGTTTGGTGTCAGTATTGGGGATGCAAGCGGACACGGTTTGCCGGCCGCACTTTTGGTACGGGATGTGGTAATCGGTTTGCGCATGGGGTTGGCCAAAGAGATGAGAATTGTTCATACATTAAAGAAACTGAATCAGGTTATCCAGCAAAGCACATATTCTACCAATTTCGTTTCATTATTTCTTGGTGAAATCGAAAACGACGGCCATCTTTTTTTTGTCAATGCCGGTCATCCACCTCCATTTTTGATTAATGGAAACACCGTTGTGGACCTGCCGGCCACGGGCATCACTCTCGGTTTTATGCCTGAAATTGAATTGTCACGATCCTATATCCGCCTCGATCCGGGCTCGGTACTGGTTATGTATACGGACGGTATTATCGAGAGAAAGAATCAGAATGAGGAGTTGTTCGGGGTCGAGCGGTTGAAAAAACTTGTATCAAAGCAGTGCGATGTCTCTGCGGAAGCGATCGTTCAAAATGTTTATGATCATGTTTTTGAATATGGCAACCGGACCAATTGGGAAGACGATGCCACAATGGTCGTTGTGAAAAGACTGTCAGAGTAGCGATTTGACTTTTTTGTAAAGGAAGGAATATAATTATGAAAGCCATTGGCAGTTTGTTGTTTGTGATATTGTTTTTCAGCCACAGCTTTGCCGTTGAGAAAAAAATTACCACACGGTTTGAGCTTTCGTATGCACAGACATCGGGAAATACGGAAACAGAAAACATTTCAGCAAATTTTAATTTGGAGGGCTATTTTCAAAAAAATAAAATTATCGCCAACAGTGGATTTTTAATGGCCAAAAACAATCAAACGGAAAGCGCGAACAAATTTAATGCAGCGATTCGTTATGAACGTATTTTTACAGGCAGACTGTTCGGATTTATAGAGAGCATTTATTTGCGGGATCGTTTTTCTGGGTATAAGTACCGTTTTTCGACAGGGCCGGGCCTTGGTTTCGTCGTGATTCAAAAAGAGAAACATGAACTTAAAGCGTTGTTATCCGGCCTTTATGATTTTGAAAAAGGATCGGTTGGCACCTCTGAATCCTCGTCTTATGCTTCTGCAAAATTAGCTTGTGAGTATGCCGGCAAAATCAAGGAATATGTAATATTGAAAGGAAAATCGGATTATCTTACCTCGGTCGAAGAAACGGAAAAATATTATGTCAATGCGGAAACGTCTCTTGAAGTTGCTATGAGCAGTCATGTTTCAATCGGATTAAGATATTTAGTCAGCTATCAGAACCAGGTGCCGGCTCCCGAAATCAAAAAGATCGATACAACCTTTCTTACGTCACTTATTTTTAATTTATAGGATTTTACATAAAGCCATCGGGGTGGTTATGAAGACAGCACTCTCTTTCGTTATTTTGCCATTTATGGTTTCCATTTGTTTTGCAGCAACTCCTCAGAAACCGAAAGCGGTAGATTATCTTGACTGGGCCAGAGGCGTTGTCTGGTATCAGATTTTTCCTGAACGGTTCTGCAACGGTGATACTGTAAACGATCCGACCGTAGAAGAGGTGCCTGAAGCCAAAATGAATCCCGAATGGCAGGTCCATCCCTGGACGAGCGACTGGTACAAGTTGCAGTCCTGGGAAGGAAAATATTCGAATGATTTCTATGATCTGTCCAACGTGTTTGCCCGCCGGTACGGCGGAGATCTGATCGGTGTGATCGAGAAACTAAATTATTTGGCCGATCTGGGAATCGATGCGATCTATTTCAATCCGGTATTCGAAGCGGAAAGTCTGCATAAATACGATACGGGCTGCTACCATCATATTGATGATAATTTCGGCCTTGATTCGGCAGGGGATAAAAAACGGTTGGCAGAAGCAAATGAGAATGAAGATCCGGAAACATGGATCTGGACCCGTGCAGATTCTACTTTTTTAAATCTCATCAAAGAAGCGCACAAGAGGCATATTCGCATCGTAATAGACGGGGTTTTTAATCACAGTGGAAGGGCGTTTTTTGCATTTAAGGATATTCTGAAAAACGGGGAAGCTTCGAAATATAAAAACTGGTACGATATTGTTTCCTGGGATGATCCGGTTACACCGGAGAACGAATTTGATTACAAAGGATGGTGGAATGTTAAGACCCTGCCTGAATTTGCGGAAGATAAAAACGGGCTGGTGCATGGTCCAAGAGAGTATATATTTGCGATCACAAAACGGTGGATGGATCCCAACGGCGACGGGGATCCCGATGATGGAATCGACGGCTGGAGGCTCGATGTGGCCAATGAAGTGGCTCCTCCGTTCTGGCGCGAGTGGTATCGCTATGTGAAATCGATCAATCCCTCTGCACTTCTGGTTTCAGAAATCTGGGATGATGCCTCCGAGTGGATTACGGACAAACGCATGGACAACACAATGAACTATTTGTTCGCTTATGCGGTTGTTGATTTTTTTATCGATCAGAAGACAGCCATATCAGGATATGAATTTGCGGATCGATTAAAGCAGATTCAGAAACTTTATGCGGGTGATACGATTTATCTGCTCTGGAATTTGATCGATTCACACGACACGGACAGGATGGCATCGATGATTGTCAATCCCGACCACAATTTTGACAGAGACAACAGCCCAAGATCGAATCCGGATTACAATGTTTGTAAACCCAATTATTTCCAGCGTCAAATACAAAGGCAGATCATCGCTTTTCAAATGACCTTTATCGGGTCACCAGTGATCTATTACGGAGACGAGGCAGGTATGTGGGGAGCAGACGATCCCGACGACCGCAAACCCATGGTCTGGCCGGATATGGAGTATGATATTGAAAAAAGTCATCCTTTGTTAGATCATATTCGTCTTCCGGATTCAGTTCACTTTGATCGCAATCTATTTAATTATTATAAATCCTTGATTAAAATGAGACATGAAAATCCGGTATTCAAAGAAGGAGATTTTGAGATTCTTGAAAATGCGGTGGATACGTGCTGCTTCGGTTTTTCAAGATCCACTAAAAATCAACAGGGTCTATTTCTTTTCAACAGGGATTTTAAGCAGAGGACAATTCAATTGACGGGGGAGCAGTTAAAATTTAAAAAATATCAAAATATATTCGGGAAAGAGAAAATCATTCGGAAGGAAATTTCAAGCATTGCAGTACCGGCCAAGGGATATAAAATATTTCTGTCCGAATAAAACTTCACTGTTTCTAATTGATTGGCAAACTTACCGTACTGAACCAAAAATTTTCAATCGATTGTGTTACTTTGATGAACATTTCGAAATCACTTGGTTTGGAAATATAGCAATTCGCATTCAATTCATAAGTGCTAACAATATCTTCCCAATCTGTCGAAGTCGATAAAATAATTACTGGAATGTTTTTTAAAGAGGTGTCTTTTTTAATTTCATAAAGAACTTCTTTTCCATTTTTCTTGGGTAAATTCAAATCCAAGAGTATTAAATCGGGACGGGGAACATCTCTATATTTGCCCTGTTTCCGAAGAAAATAGATTGCTTCCATTCCGTCTTCCACAATGTGGAATTGTTTAATTTTGGTTCCCCTTTTAAATGCTTCTATTGTTAAAAAGATGTCATCCGGACTGTCATCTATGAGCAGAATGCGAACTAACTTTTCTTGAGGAATCATGCTGTGCTCATTCCTTACAAGATTGATATTGTTAAAAGATAATCGGGAATAAATAATTCGGATGATCATATATAAAAAAGAAATTTGAGTAATCAAAAATAATTTACAAAAAGATATTAATTGTGAATTTCTTTTAAAAAGAACTTGACAAATAAAACAGGATTTTGTATTATTTATCTGTGGAAGGGCTTCCATGAAAAGCCTTTTTTTTTGACATAATGCTTGGAAGCGCTTCCAGGTCTCTTTTTACGGGAAGGGAGATTCAATGGCGGTTACCATTTACGATGTGGCAAAAAAAGCGGGCGTCGGCATCGGTACGGTATCCAGGGCCATTAACAACAGTCCTAAAATATCTTCTCAAACCAAAGCAAAAGTCGATCACGCAATCCGGGAATTAAAATACCAGCCGCATGCATTGGCTCAGGGATTGGCCAGGAAAAGAACCAATATGGTCGCCATTATTGTGCCGGTTTTTACAGGGTATTTTTATCTTGAGCTTTTGCGGGGCATCCAGCAGGAAATATCAAAATATCAGTACGACTTGCTTCTCTTCAGTGTTGATCAAACAGAAAAAACTGAACTATTTCTCAAACGAACACTGCAGGAAAGAAAAGTGGATGGTGTTCTCTTGATATCTCTGGCTATTTCAGACAACTATGTTAAGAAATTTGTGAATACACAATTTCCAATTGTCCTGATTGACAGTGATCATCGTGAACTGGATTCACTGACAGTTGAAAACGAACAAGGTGCCTATCTGGCGACCAAACATCTAATCAATCTGGGCCATACACGTATCGGCATCATCGATGCTCAATTAAAAAGTATTCCCGCGAAAATGAGGCTGGAGGGTTATCAGAAAGCGTTGAGAGATCATAAAATTCAATATAATCGGCGTTATCTTGTCATCAGTGATTCTGATATAGAAAAGGATGGATTTAATCGTGAAGCGGGTTATGCTGCAATGAAACAATTACTCCAAATAGATGAAGACAGGCCTACGGCCGTATTTGTTGCGAGCGATATACAGGCCGCGGGGGCTATCAAGGCGATAAAGGAATGTGGATTGAATATTCCGGAAGATATCTCAGTGATTGGTTTTGACGATATTGAGCTGGCCCAATACATGGGATTATCCACGGTACGTCAGCCCATGTATGAGATGGGGAAATTGGCCGTTCAAATCTTAATGAAAAAAATAGCGGGAGAGGAATCAAAACCGGTTAAAAAGCGATTTGAAACTCGGCTGGTCATTCGGGATAGTTGTGATTATGTAAGAACTGTTTAAGTAAATCGGATCAATCTTTTTTACCAATTTAATACAGTAGAGGAGAGGAAATAATGAAAATGAAATTTCGCGGGATATTTCTTTATATTATTTTCCTGTTAGTACTATTGATACAAATCCCTCTGAACTATGCCGGAACAACCGGAAAGATCATGGGAATTGTTCGCGATCGCAGTACAGGCGAATTGCTCATTGGGGCAAATATCATGGTTGAAAATACCATACTTGGGGCAGCGGCCGATATGGACGGGAAATATATTATTCTCAATGTTCCTCCGGGTACATACACATTAAAAGCATCCATGATGGGCTATCAGCCGGTTCGAGTAACAAATGTTGGGGTTTCTGTGGATTTAACGAGAGAAATCAATTTTTCCCTGGAATCCACTGTACTGGAAACGGGTGAAGCTGTGACCATCGTCGCAGAGAAACCGATGGTTGTTAAGGACCTGACCGCAACAACGGCAGTGATGAATGCAGGTGAAATCGATGCACTGCCCGTCACGGAAGTTTCGGAAGCTATTGAGTTGCAAGCGGGTCTGGTCAAGGACTCGGGAGGTGGACTTCACGTTCGCGGCGGCAGGACAGGAGAGCTCAGTTACTGGATTGACGGTGTGCCAATCACCGATGTATATGATGGTGGGGCAGTCGTCGATGTCAATAAGGACATGGTTCAAGAGCTTCAGGTGGTGAGCGGAGCATTCAATGCGGAATACGGACAGGCAATGTCGGGAATCGTGAATATCACAACCAAAGAAGGGGACAACAATTTTGGCGGTTCGTTCTCGGCGTATATGGGAGATTATTTAAGTTCCCATAAAGATATTTTTATGCAAATCGACGATGTGGATCCTTTGGCCATTCGGAATATCGAAGGAAGTTTTAACGGTCCACTTGTTAAAGATAAAGTTTTTTTCTATCTCAATGCCCGTTCCATTTATTTTGACGGGTGGCTCAGCGGAGAACGCCGTTTTAATCCGAATGCAGTGACGACCGGGCTGGTTCTCGATAATGATTATGTCAAGGATTTTGCTTCCGAGTATTGGGATATGAGCTATCCCGACACCGACAGCACGCGGGCCTTTGCGTATGCTCTCGGATCGAATGCACATATCGATTCCATGCTGATCTATTATCTTGCATACGTAAATAAAACTATCGATCCCGATTCGTTTAACGTTTATTACGAGAGGCTTCGGGAAACGCATAAAAACGGCAAGGGCGACGGCAAACGGGTTCCCATGAACTGGAACCGAAAGAACTATCTCCAGGGAAAACTGATCTACCGTATGACACCTTCACTTAAATTTTCCTATAACTATATCATGGATGATGTCGATTATACCGAATTGAGTATCTTTGACAATGAACGGGACTATATTTTTAATCCGGATGGGGCTCCTAAAAAATTTAAAACAGGTGTGACCCATATCGCACAATTGACGCATACGTTGAGTTCCAGAACATTTTACAGATTGGATTTTTCCTATTTTTCAAAACGGTTTCAGAAATATGTATATGAGGATATCCATGATCCGCGTTACATTCATCCGGATCTGGCCCTTCAGGAAGCTTTCAGTTTCAAAACGGCAGGAACATCCGATACCGATACGCGGTCAGGGACAGCGACCGACAGCCAGCGTTTTAAAAGAGAGACCCGGACCTATCTGGGAAAACTGGATCTGACAAGCCAGATTACTTCCACGCATCAGGTGAAAACGGGAGTGGAATACAGACAGCACAATGTTTTCAGTGAAGGTTTTACATTGCGTCCAATTCAGGAACAAACCAGTCTCGGATATCTGTTTGATTCTGTTATTGAAAGCCCCTACATACAGACCTGTGTTCTGGACGACAGCACAATCTATCACAGTACTTACAGGCACAATCCTGTTGAATTTTCAGTCTATCTGCAGGACAAGATGGAATTCAAGAACATGATCGTCAATCTGGGCATTCGGTTCGATTATTTCGAGCCGGACGGGGTGATTTTAAACGATGAAAGCGATCCAAGTATTTATAATCCCATCAGACCGGAAAACCGTTATCACGACTATGGAACGGACGGCATTCCGAATACACACGATGCGGATGGTACAGAAGGGAACGGATTCTGGGACACCGGCGAAACAGCTGTCACTCTGGCCGAAAGACAAACCTACTGGTATAAAAAGGCTTCCCCCAAATTTCAGGTCGGTCCCAGACTGGGTGTCTCTTTTCCGATCACGGAACGGGGTGTCATCCATTTTTCTTACGGCCACTTTTTCCAGATTCCGAGGTTTGAAAGGCTGTATCAGAATCCCGATTTTGAATTGGGGTCAGGAACCGGAAATGTGGGAGTGATCGGGAATGCGGATTTAAAACCCGAAAAAACAGTCAGCGGTGAAATTGGATTGCAGCAGCAGCTCACAAACGATATTTCCATGTCACTCACAGGGTATTTCAGAGACGTGCGGGATCTTGCCGGAACCCGGGCGGAAGAGATCGTGCTGTTCGGGGGCGCCTCCAAGTACAGCAAGTTTGTCAACAGTGATTTCGGATTTATCCGGGGGATTATCCTGGCATTGAATAAACGGTTTTCCGGCGGCTTTTCAGCTTCTGCGGATTATACGATGCAACTGGCAAAAGGCACGAATTCCGATCCCGAAGCGGCGCGTAATGCATTGGCCGGCGGATCTCTTCCCGAAGTTCAACTCACCTCTTTGGACTGGGATCAGACACATACGATCAATGCGACTGTATCCTATGGTGCGGCAGATTGGGGAACGAGTTTGATCGCACAATGGGGCAGCGGGTTGCCGTATACACCAAGGCGTTCCGAAGACATCACTTCACTTCTTACAAACAGCCAACGCAAACCCTCATATTTCAACGTCGATTTGAAAGCGTATAAAGTTTTTAAGCTGGGTCCGGGTGAATTGACATTGTTCCTGCGTGTTTTTAATCTGCTTGATCAACTGAATGAAATCAATGTTTATGATGATACGGGACGAGCCGGATTCACTCATGATGAAGAACTTGCCAGGGCAACCAATCCTTTTGAATACATCAATTCACTGGATGAGTGGTATAACAATCCCACGCACTATTCCGAGCCGCGCCGGATCGAATTGGGAATAACGTATAATTTATAAAGTTAAAATGACTGAAAAAATGGAGTATGCAAAATGAGGAAAAAATTAATCCATTCTTTAATTATCATGATGCTGGGAACAGTTTGTGTACTTACGCCACTATTTTCCCAAAGCGGGTTAGAGTACAGAAGGTCGGCTGTGATGAGGGGGAATTTGGTAAAAAGTGTATTTGGAAACTGGGGAGTGATCGGGCAGCCGGCGGAAAAAGGTGATAGAGGTGCATGGATCAATGATAACAATGGATATATCGGTGATGTGAGCCCTCTTGTCGGTGCGGAAGTGGAGATGGAAGGGATCCAGCCGTTTCATTCTGTCGTCGTTTGTCCTGTCAGCCGTCCCACACAGCAGCACGAGCTTTCTCCTTCCGGAAAATACTGGGGATTCGAACCGGTTGCAGGATACTTCAACGAAACCCAGGAGGGAGTGGCGCTGTACAGTGATCCGAATTCCTGGCCAAGTTATTGGCCGGATATGATGAATAAGTCTGATGATCCAGGATGGCCGGGCTCGTGGAACGGATTTTTTGGAAAAACAACCACGGCGTCAGAGGAATGTTATTTCATCATGGACGATAACAATGATCAGGAATTCAATTATGCAGATAACAATGTCTGGAACGTTTCTTTTAAACCCAATTCGAATGATCTGTCCCGGAACGGGCTTGGGCTGAAAGTCAAAGTCCGGGGAATGCAGTGGTCCAACTTCCTGGCACAGGACTGTATCTTCTGGCTCTATGAGATTACCAATACCAGCACGACGGATTACTCCAAAGTGGTTTTCGGCATGCTGGTCGGGACTTATGTCGGGGTGACATCCACAGAGGATTACCACGAATATGATGACGATTATTCATTTTTTGATGTCGAAAAAGATTTGACCTATACGGCTGATTTTGACGACGATTGCAGCCGCAATCCCAGATGGGTGGGAGATGTGGGTGTCGTCGGATATGCTTTTCTTGAGAGCCCGGGGAATTCATACGACGGAATCGATAATGACGGCGACGCAAATTCGAATCCACTCGCGCCTTCTTCCGCTCCTTTTTTCAGCGAGGACGATTTTCAACCCCGTATTATCAATGCGGGAGATAAACTGGTTTTAATTAACAACAAATATGAACGAACAGTCGTCACTGCAGGTACTGAGGATGCGGTGTATTACACAAGGGGAGACACGATTGCCATATCACCCGGAATCACGGAACTCGTTGAAGGGAATATCATTTTCAGCACGACTGGCGATGAGATCAATCCCAATGCGTATGACGGAATCGATAACGATCTTGATGGTATTATTGATGAGAATTACTATCTGCACTATCATCAGATTCGGAAGGACAGTAATGGCAAAATTTTAATCGATAAGTTCAGTCCGGTCCGCTATAAAGATTATATCAACAATATCGGCGTCAACGATTTGATGATTGATGAAAAAAGGGATGACGGCATCGATAACGACGGCGACTGGAATCCCGAATTTGATGATATTGGTGAAGATAATTTAATCGGCACGAACGATACCGGAGAAGGGGATGGTATTCCGACCCCCGGTGAACCCAATTTTGACGCTACCGATGTGGACGAGTCCGACCAGATCGGGTTGACATCGTTTGAATATTTTACACCGGCCAATTCTTTTTCCATGGCCGATGATGAGGATCTATGGAGGAGGTTGTCACCGGGATACTTCGAAGTGCCGGCATCCATCGTCAATAACCTGCCGGAACGAGGCGAGGATGGAGATTTTACGTATGGATCCGGATATTTTCCGCTTCCGGCGGGAAAAACAGAGCGGTTTTCATTGGCACTGGTCTACGGTGATGGAGGCGGTCCCAGTATGGAAATCAGTGATCTGCTAAAAAACCGGGAGACAGTACAGGAGATTTATAACAGTGATTATCGATTTCCGCCGGCTCCGGACAAACCGACACTCACCGTCGTCCCTGGCAACGGCCAGGTTACCCTTTACTGGGACCGCAAGGCAGAACAGTCGTTTGATCCGGTACTTAAGGAATACGATTTTGAGGGATATAAGCTTTTCAAGGCAACCGATCAAAATTTCAATGAGGTTTTTTCTATTACGGATGCACACGGTAAGCCGATTTTTTATGAGCCTCTTGTTCAGTATGATCTTGATGACAATGTCAGCGGTTGTTTTTATCCCGAAGAGGAACTTTACAACAGTACAGGCGGTGCTGCTTTTTACCTGGGGGATGACACCGGTCTTCAGCACAGCTATATCGATACCGACGTGGAGAATGGTCGGCGTTATTATTATGCACTGGTAGCGTATGACCGCGGTGATAGTGAAAAGGATATTTTACCCCAGGAAAATAACATGCGCATCGATTTACTGCCGACGGGTGAAGTTCGAACCTTCCAGAATACGGCTGTTGTTATTCCCAATGCTGAAACAGCAGGCTATGAAAGTCCGGATCAAGAGAAAGTCCAAATTCATTCGGATCATACTGTCGGCACCGGTAAGGTCTATTACAAAGTGATAGATGAACAGGCATTATCGGGGCATTCTTACCAGTTGGAATTCTGGGATACAGCCAATGACGGAGTCGATAATAACAATAATGGTATTTATGATGCTGAAGATTCCACAGAGTATTTTGTGCCTGTTACCACTGTCTATTCCGTGTTGGACCTCACCGGTATTACGGAATCGTTTGTTGTAAAAGATACTTTTACTGTGCGTCTGAACCATACGCACATTGTTGATGAATCTGTTGTTGTTAAAGATGCAAATGGAGCGGTTGTTCCAGAATCCAAATATGTTTTAAATTCGGATGGAGGACGAATCCGAGGCACCGCAACCGGTGATTTCCTATATGGGGAAACGTATACGATCTCATATCAATATTATCCAGTTTTTATGAGTCCTTATATAGAAAATAGTCCGTGGGAAGATGAGACGCTGGATACGGAGATTTTTGACGGAATTGAATTGGCGTTTAATAATAACTGGAATATTGTTTTGGATACACTTCGTTCCGGATGGAAAAATCCGAAAAAGGTTTATAATTATACATTCAGAGTCATCGATACCAATTTTGGAAACGAACGGCTTGTCGGACTCGCCCATCCCAGCGATTATCGATTCGAGTTTGCTGATGAAATTGTGGATACTTCCTATGCGATGCCTGAATACTTTATTTTTGCAGTACCTGTCAATTTTCGAATCTATAACGTCACTGACCAAAAATACGTGGATTTTATTTTCAGTGATGTAGCGCCAAGTAAAAAATTGTCTCCCTTCGATGACATCGTACTTGTCGAGAAAGACGATAACGGAAAAGAAATCTTTACATGGGAAATTATTTTTACACAAAGGCAGGACAGTGTTTATTCCTACGGTGCAGGAGATACTTTGAATATTCGTTTGAAAAAGCCTTTCCGGCATGGCGACAGCTTTGCGCTTCAGACTCCGTTGCCTAAAGTCAGTTATTCGAAAGCGAAGAATGAACTGAATCGTATCAAGGTTGTTCCCAACCCATATGTGGCAGCGACTAAGCACGAATTACCATTACCACCGGCAATATCGAGCGGACGCGGTGAAAGAAAAATTGATTTTATTCATCTTCCCGCTGGATCGAGTATTCATATTTTTACATCGCGTGGTGAACATGTTGTTACCTTGAAGCATGATAATTCGATATTCGACGGGACGGTTTCATGGAATTTAAAATCCAAGGAAAATCTGGATGTGGCCGCCGGGATCTATTTTTATATTGTGGAATCCCCGGTGGGCAACAAAACAGGAAAGATTGCACTGATCAAATAAGTTCAATTATCATATTTGGAGATCAATCATGGTCATCATTAAAAGAACTTCCGTTTTCATCGGTTTGCTGATTATATTGTCGATGGGTCAGTCGAAAGTCTGTCTAAGCCAGTCCAAAGTGGGCACCACTGCAGTTCCGTTCTTAGGCATCAGCGTTGGACCTCGTGCCACGGCAATGGGAGGCGCTTTTACAGCCATGTGCAACGATGCGACTGCGTTGTATTACAATCCCGGCAGTATTGCACAGATGGAAAATTCCCAGTTTCTTGCCTGTCATACCGGCTGGCTCGTGAACACCAGCCTCAATTGGATCGGTTTTGTATTCAAACTGGACCCTTCCAATGCCATCGGGATACATATAACGCATCTGGATTATGGTGAGGAAGATGTCACTACGGTAGATGAACCCGAGGGAACAGGTGAGAAATGGACCGCATTGGATTTTGCGGCCGGATTATCCTATGCTCGAAATCTGACAGACCGGTTCTCCATCGGAGGCAGTGTCAAGTATGTTCAACAGCGGCTCTGGAATGAGAGCGCTTCTGCTTTTGCGATGGACGTGGGTTTGCTGTTTGTTACGGATTTCAATAATATGAAATTGGGGATGAGCATTTCCAATTTTGGGACAGACATGCATATGGATGGAAAAGACCTTTTAAAGCGGATTGACCTTGATCCAAAAGTTCTTGGGAATAATGAGACCATTGTTTCAAAATTGAAAACAGAAAACTGGCCGCTGCCTCTCTTTTTCCGCGTCGGAGTGGCTATGGATTTGATGCATTTGGGAACGAATCGAATAACAATTGCCATTGATGCACTCAGGCCCAGCGATAATACAGAAATCATCAATGCAGGTGGTGAGATTGCTTTGGGAAACAGGGTGTTTCTGCGGGGAGGATACAAATCCCTTTTCAGGGAGCGGAGCGAAGAGGGTTTGACACTGGGTTGCGGTGTGAATCTATCCATGGGAAATGCGATCACGTGGGTTTTTGATTACACCTATGCTGATTTCGGATTGTTTCAGGATATTCAGATGATGGCCATAGGCATTCAATTTTAATTACATGATTGAAGGAGGTGATTCCATTTAAAAATTTTTTTTACTGTTATAGTCTAATCAAAATAGAATCGTTGATTATAAAAATTAAAGGAGGATTGTTATGAGAATGAAATGGATATTGTTGTTTGTAATAGTGCTGTGCGCCGGGATGGTTTATGCGGATGGTGCCGCCACGTGGGAACCCGCAGAACCATTGCCGGGGGATTCCATTACCATTGTGTATGATCCGACGATAGGGACACTGAAGGAAACCGCAGATTCGATCAAGCTACATTGGGGTATTAACGAAACGAGCCATGGTAAATGGATACAACCTCCGCCTGAAGTGTGGCCGCCCGGCAGTATTCCCTGGGCCGATGGCAGGGCGATTCAGTCCCGTTTGACAAAAATTGCGAATGATCACTGGGAGATCAAAATTGCCACTCTGGATACATTTCGAACCGTCAATTTTGTTTTTACGAGCGGAGGATCGGGCTGGGATAACAACTTTGGTGCAAATTGGGATATTTATTTAGGTGGTGGCCCGGAACCTGTGGAACATACAGACACGGTAACGGTCCAAATTTTAGTCAATCTGGGAAATGCAATTCAGAATCGTGGATTTACGCCCGGAGATACGGTTGAAGCACGGTTTGGATTTTTTGGCACGGGAGCCCAAGTCGATACGGTTAAACTTCAACGCCAGGCTATTTCCAATTATTACAGCGGCACGGCTGATGTGGTTACTACGATCGGCGATACAATCGATTATGGATACTTTGCATATAAAAACAGGCAAGCCAATTGGGAGGTTTTCTACAATTTTGCCTATCCCGGAGAGACTCAGGGAGAAGCGCAATACCGACAAATTCCGGTTACTGGAAAAACAATTGTCATTCAGGATACGGTGAACAATTCATTTTCCACCCGCCGGCCTCCGTTTTTCAGGAATCTGTCCGTGGTCGCTCAGGATGTTGCCGTAACATTGACGTGCGATCTTAGGCCGGCCGTTTATCATCTTTTAATGGGAGGAGATCCGCTTGAAGATATTCAGGGAGATTTAGATGTCACTGATCCTGACAGTGTGCTGGCTTTGGGTGTCGCAGTAAACGGCCCGATTACCGGTTCGTGGAGTAATTCCTTAGGTCCTGACTGGGGTCCCCATCTTATGGACCTTGATAACAAGCGGATGTACGATGATGGTACACACGGCGATGTGGTTGCCGGAGACACTATTTATTCTATCGTATTCAATTTTTATCATGACAGTTTGGACGTGGTTGGACAGGAGTTTAAATTTGGCATTGGCGGCGGAGACAATGAAGGTGGATACGGCAACAACCATGTGGAAAACATCGATGATTCTCAACCCGCGTCTACCCTTGCGGCCCAGTTTGGAAGCATTGATCCGGTATTCTACTCGGAATGGGATTACGATAATCGACAGAAAACGGATGTCGAAGCGAGTGATCGCTATTTGCCGGCCAGATTTACTCTGGAACAGAATTATCCGAATCCCTTTAATCCCACGACAAAGATTCAGTACCGACTTCTCAAACCGGTCAAAGTCAATCTCAGCGTCTATAATGTCCTGGGCGAAAAAGTGATTGGTCTTGTGGATAAAAAACAGCCGGCCGGTCAATATGAAGTGATGTGGGACGGCAGAGACAACCTTGGCCGTTTGGTCGGCTCTGGACTCTATTTTTACAGAATCGAAGCCGATGATTTTGTAAAGACGTACAAGATGATGCTGCTCAAATAGTCCGATTTTGGATTGATGCGATATTTGATTTTTCAAAGTAAGGGAGAAAGTACCTCTGCTTTCTCCCTTACTTATTATTCTTTGAAAAAATGGATGCCATTGTATGTTGCGATTAAACTGTAAAATGATCCATGCTTTTGGTTCCACTTTCTTTCTGACCATCATAACTGCCCTGACAATTTTCTCCCGCGCATGTTTCGGACAGGTCGACAGTGTCGATGTTACGTTTGTCTATCGGCCTTCGGGGAATCCCTCGACTGTCTATTTACCGGGAGAATTCAACGGCTGGGTTATCGGATCAAGTTTATCGGCGATGACTTACGATCCGATTCATAATCGGTGGGAGAAAACGGTTCGTCTCAGAAGGGGCGGGCCCGTTCCTCTGCCGGACCCAGGGAAAAGTATTCCCGGCGCTTATCAATACAAGTTCAATGAAAATGGAAACTCGAACGGGTGGCTTCCGGATCCGCTCAATCCCAGGCAAAATCCATTGGATAACAACAATTCGATACTTTTTATCAATGATCCCACGATCCATTATCTGATGCCCAATTCGGTTTCCGGTCTGGAGCAAACCCGGTTTCCTGAAATATCAGCTTCTCTTTTTCCTTCGGTCGGTACAGCAATTGATACGGGAAGCATTCAAATTATTATTGATGAAACGGTTTATCAAAATATTGGTTCGGGGTATGATTCAGAAAATCACACGTTTAACTTTACATTGCCCGATCCGGTCAGCAACGGAACACACAAACTCAAACTTATCGTGCGGAATTCAAATAGCACCGAAAACAGTGACAGCACAACTTTCATTGTTCAGGCCGGATTCATTCAATGGTTCACACAATCCAATGACCGCTTTCTGAGATCAACCAAAATAATTCAGGGAGCCGTGGAGGATACAACGATTCATGAAGCAGTCATACATCACAACAATGATTCCACAACTGTGGCAGTGACGGACGGTCTGTTTTCGGAATTGGTGAATCTAACTGAAGGAGAAAACCGGTTTTATGCTTCCGTAACGGATATGTTTGATCAGAGAGAAGTCTCCGATACGATTGCGATTACCTATTTCATCGATCACACCCCAAAACCTGAAATTCAAATCACACAAAACAACAGTGAAGTCGTTCTTGCCTTTTCTGCAAATGATCCGGATGGTGATGCAGTAACAGCACACTGGGTATCGGATGATACGGTCAATCCAGAAAAGCTGTTCATCGATTCGGAGATGCCGGAGATCCAGTTGTCAGTTCCGAGTTTGGCTGGCGAATATTACTTCGATCTTGAAGTATTCGATCCGGACAGCAACCGGGGAATTACCCGAAGCGTGTTTTGTGTGGATACGGGCGGAACTGTTACGATTCCTGCTATCAACAGCAATCCCGAATGGGTTAGGGACGGCATTGTTTACGAAATTTACCTTCCAGCATTTACGACCGAAGGCACATTTCAGTCAGCAAAAGAGAGACTCCCTGAGATACAATCTCTTGGAGCCAGCATCATCTGGCTGATGCCGATCTATCCGAACAATGAAACAATAAACGAATTTAATGCAGGATATAATGTTACTGACTTTTATCAGGTTCATCCCCAGTTCGGCACGATGGCCGACTTTGAGGATTTTCTCGATGAAGCGCACAAACTCGGTCTCCGTGTCATTCTCGATTCCACGCCCAACCATGTCTCTGAAAATCATCAGTGGCTTCAGGATGTCAAGCTTTATCAGGATTATTCAAATAACCGTCCCATGATTGAGACGCGTATTCTTGGCGACAACCGGGGTCTGGGTCAGTCTGTAAAACGGATCGGAAATTATAACTGGTATGCGTATTACAGCAACTGGACGCTGGCCAATTTGAATTACAGCAGTATCGAAACAATTGATTGTATGATGCAGATGTACAAATGGTGGATTCTTGAAAAAGGAATCGACGGCTACCGGATGGATGTATACTGGGGGCCGCAAAATAGGTACGGGAAAGCCGTATGGTGGCATCCATTCCGGGAAGAAATCAAACGGATCAAACCGGATATTCTCATCGTCGGTGAGACGGACGGCACGGGGACGGGAAGCGAAAACAATTATGCAGATCATGACGGTGCATCGGATGCGGCGTACGACTGGAATTTATACGGACAAATCAAATCGGTTCTGAACGGCGGAAGCATCAGCGAACTCGACAGCCGTGTCCGCAATTACAGTCCAACCCTCGAATATAATTATTATACGGGATCAAATGCCCGCTATTTCAGGTTTCTTGAAAACCACGATGAAGACCGGATCACCTCACTCTTTGCAAAAGAAAGGGCCAAAGCAGGCGCGGTTTTTCTGTTGACTATCCCCGGGATTCCCATGATTTATGCGGGTCAGGAAGTGGGGGAGACAAGCCGGAGAGGGGAGATCGAATGGAGTCGGACACTGGGCACTGAATTTTTGCAATTGTATCAAAGGCTTTGCAGGATACGGAATACGTTTCGGACATTCCGGTCTTCCGAAATCAAACGGATTGTAACAGATCAGTCCCGGGTCTATTCTTTTTTAAGACCTTATTTTGATCAAAACGGTATTGTTGTTCTCAATTTTTCAAGCAGTCCGGTTGAAGTGCAATTGACTATCGATCCGGCTTCGCTTATATTGAATACAGATTCCTTGTTGTCCGGGAAAACATATTATTTGAACGATGTGCTGAACGATACCGTATTCGAAACAAGCCGAACCGATATTTCCGGTTTTACAATGATCCTGCAGGAGTGGGCTTCTGCTGTAATGATCCTGGCGGATTCGGTGATTCATCTTCCCACCGGGATTCAGTACCAAGGTGACCGCAAGTCCCCGTTTTCGTACGAACTTTTCCAGAACTATCCGAATCCATTCAATGCAACAACGGTCATTTCGTACTGCGTGGGCGGCTCCGGGTGTCAGGACGTGGAAGTGAAAGTGTATAATGTTCTGGGAGAAGAAGTCCGTACGCTTGTCCATCAAATCCAAAATGCCGGTAAACACCGGATTGTGTGGGACGGTCAAGATAACCTGGGCCGGTCTGTTTCAACCGGCCTGTATTTTTATCAATTTAAATCCAACGGTATTGTGCGAAACCGGAAGATGGTTGTTCTAAAATAAACATTCACTGTTTAAATAAGGAGTGAAGATGACTGTACTGGATTATACAATTGTTTTTGTATATCTCGCAACGATTGTGATTGTGGGATTACTGCTTCAGAAGCGGGCTTCGGCCGGGATCGATTCCTATTTTCTGGGAAACAGGGGTCTTCCATGGTGGGCTCTGGGAGCGTCTGGAATGGCTTCCAATATGGATGTCAGCGGTACCATGATCAATACCGCCTGGATATTCGCACTGGGTGCCGCCGGCCTTTTTATAGAGATTCGCGGCGGAGTCACATTGATCATGGCGTTTCTCATGATTTTTATGGGCAAGTGGAATCGTCGCGCGCAGGTAATGACCATGGCCGAATGGATGCGGTTCCGTTTTGGAAAGGAACGCGACGGCGATGTGGCCCGCCTGATGGCTGCTGTATCTATCATTGTTGTGACCATTGCCATGATCACCTACTTTGCCATCGGTTCCGGTAAATTTATCGCTGAATTTTTAGGTGTACCGCCACTGTTTGGATTTTCCGCCGAATTTGTGGCTGCTACGATTATGATTACATTAGCCATGCTTTATACAGTGGCCAGCGGATTGTACGGTGTGGTCTGGACCGATGTTATTCAGGGAACGCTGATCTTCGGGACCATTTTATATATCTGTATAATGGCAATTACCAAATTTCCTATACCGGATGTTTTTTCGATATCCGTACCGATGCGGGACGGAACCTTTCAGGCCATAGAAACGACAAAACAGGCATGGACCTATGTTCTTCCTTCGTGGAAACTTCATTTTCCAGAAGGATCTCTCTACTCTGTCTACAATCTTTTCGGCATTGCCATCCTGTTTTATCTCATCAAGGTAACTATTGAGGGAAGTGGAGGGACATCGGGATATATGATTCAGCGTTACTTCGCTTCCAAGAGCGACCGCGAATCCGGCCTGCTCTCCCTTTTCTGGACGTTTCTTTTGGCTTTCAGGTGGCCCTTCATTGCGGCTATTGCAATTATGGGAGTTTCATACGGTGCCAGTCACGGCGTGATTTCTGATCCGGAAAAGGTGCTGCCCGTGGTAGTGAATCAACTGGTACCTGTTGGGATGAAGGGGCTCATCGTGGCCGGCCTCATGGCTGCCGCTATGTCCACGTTCGATTCAACAGTAAATGCCGGAGCATCCTACTGGGTGAAAGATATCTATCAGGCCTATATCAATCCACGAGCGAGTGAAAAACAGCTCATGAGGCATAGCCGTTGGTCATCAATCATCATTGTGGTTTTAGGTTTGCTGTTCAGTCTCACAATTCGAAACATCAATGAGATCTGGGGCTGGATCACAATGAGCATCGGAGCGGGAATGATCATTCCGACTCTGGTGCGCTGGTACTGGTGGCGGTTGAACGGGTGGGGATTTGCCATTGGTACGGCTGCGGGGATGACGGCTGCTGTCGTTCAGCGGCTTGTGTTTCCCCATGTGCCGGAATACATAGCTTTCAGTTTTGCCAGCTCGGTCTCTTTTGTGACCATGCTTGCAGCGACCTATGCGACCAAACCCACAAGTGCATCCGTTTTAAGCGAATTTTATGAGACAACCCGTCCTTTTGGCTTTTGGAACCCGGTACGCAAGGCAATTTCCTCTCGCATCATGGAAAAAGTGAACCGGGAGAACCGCAGGGACCTCATTTCGATTTTTATGGCGGTACCGTGGCAGGTCGTGATGTTTCTTACATTCATGATGGTTGTCATGCAGCGGTGGGACTGGTTCGGGCGGCTTTTAATCGTATTCATTATTCTGTCGGTCGGACTCTATTTTTCGTGGTTCCGGCATCTCTCTACGGAAGTGAAGATGAAAGAATAATAATAAAAATTTACTTTGCGATCAGGAAAAATGACTAGTAGGATGCGCTGTGCGCATCCTACATTTTTTTATTCCTGGCGAGCAGTGTTTCGATGCCTTCAATATAGCTTTGAATTCCTTTTCCAGAGATCTGCTTGATACAAACCGGCTTAATCACCGAAATTTTTCGGAACGCTTCCCGTTTGTGAATATCCGAAAGATGGACCTCAACAGCCGGTTTGCCCATTGCGGCAACTGCGTCCCGCAACGCATAACTGTAATGAGTGAACGCGCCGGGATTGATCACCAGACCATCTGTCCAGTGCCGGTTCCGATGTATGCAGTCGATAAGTCTGCCCTCATGATTGGACTGGTAGAATCGGACGTTCAGTTTTTTTAAAGAGGCATGATTCGCAATCTCCCGGTTGATATCCTTTAATGTCCTCGCTCCGTACAATTCGGGTTCTCTTTCTCCAAGAAGATTGAGATTGGGCCCGTGAATCACGAGAATATTTTTCATTTTATTTTTTCCCGGCATAATTCAGCCATCCTTCGATATAATGGGAAAGTTCCTCGCCCTGTTCCATTTTAACTTTTCCGATTTTTTCCAACAGAACAAGATGGAGTCCTTTAACGGACTGTTTCTTGTCGATTTTTATTTTGTCGATTAAATGATTTGCGGTTACATTTTGCGGCAGTTCCGGAACCGGAAATTGATTGAGCAATCGTTCAATCCGCAGATATTCGGATTCCGTAAGGTATTTTTTCTGCCAGGAAACCCATGCAGCCCAGCGCATTCCGTAAACAACGGCCTCACCGTGTTTAAAATAATCATATTCTGTGACTGCTTCCAGCGCATGGCCCAGTGTGTGGCCGAAATTGAGAATGCGTCTCAAGCTTTTCTCTTTTTCGTCACGCTCCACGACTTCGGCTTTGATTCGGCAGCAGAATTCAATTGTTTTTGATAATTGTTCGGCATCTTTCAGATTAGCGATATCTGATAACCCGGTTTCAATCAAATTAAAAAACGTGCCATCCCATATCAAGCCATATTTAACTACCTCGCCCAGACCGGCCCAGATTTCCCGTTTCTCCAGTGTCTGCAGTACGTTCGGATCGATGACCACATATTCGGGCTGATAAAAACTTCCGATCAAATTCTTCCCGAGAGGATGGTTGATCCCCACCTTGCCGCCGACACTGCTGTCCACCTGGGCAAGCAAAGTTGTCGGAATCTGGACGAACGGAATCCCGCGCATGAATGTGGCGGCAACGAATCCGGCCAGATCGCCGACCACGCCCCCTCCCAGAGCGAGAATCACGCTGTCACGGCGAAAATTGGATTCGAGAAGTTTTGTATACAATCTGTTTGTCTGGTCGATGGATTTTGAGGCTTCACCATTGGGAACGACAAAGAGGAATGGATCGAAGTCCGCTTTTTTCAGGGAATTCATGACCGAATCCGCGTAGAGTTTTGAAACGGTCTGGTCCGAGATAACTCCGATTTGAATACCCCGATCGAATTTCCCCAGCCGGGCACTGATATTGGGCAGAGAATCCGTTTCGATAAAAATTGAATAGCTTTTCGGCCCAAGGTCGATTTTTACTTCCCGCATATCGATCCTTTCATGTATCCGATCAAAGTTTCTGCGACCCAATCCGCGGGAACCTCTTTATTTAAATGGAGAATCAGATCGGCTCTGCGGTAGTAGGATTCACGTTTATTCAGTAATTCAATAATTTTCACCAGTCGGGTGTTTCCTTCCGTTTCATTCAAAAGCGGGCGGTCCGATTTTTTTTCGAGCCGGGCAGCCAATATCTCCGGGGGATAGGAGAGCGTGACTGTCATTCCCGATTCAGAGATGTTCTCCCAATTTTCCGGATCGAGGATCGCTCCGCCGCCAAGGGAAATGACATGGCCGTTCAGGCGTGTAATTTTTTCGATGCATTTTTTTTCCAGTTCCCGAAAATGGGATTCCCCCATCTGTTCGAAGATTTCAGGGATGGTTAATCCCGCATCTTTGACAATGCAAGTGTCCGTATCCAGAAACGGCCAGCCTAACTTTTGGGCAATGATTTTTCCGACCTTGCTTTTACCGCACCCCATAAATCCCATGAGGTAGATGTTGCGTTTTTCAGAAAGATTGATCCGCATTGAAATGTCTCTTCATCTGTTCGATTGAATCCCCGCCGAATTTCTCGCAGAGTGCTTTTCCCAATGTGATTGCCAGCATAGCTTCTCCTACAACACTTGCGGCCGGCACGGCGCAGACATCCGATCTTTCCCTGTGCGCCATCGCCGGTTTTTTTGTTTTTAAATCCACCGATGGAAGGGGCTGCGTCAATGTCGGGATCGGTTTCATGGTTACTCTGACGATGACAGGCTGTCCGTTGCTGATGCCTCCTTCGATGCCGCCGGCCCGATTGCTCGGACGCTCTATCCTGCCCGATTTCCCGATTGTAAAAGAATCATGCACTTCCGAACCCAGCCGGACTCCATTTTCCGTTCCGAGTCCGATTTCCACTGCTTTCATCGCAGGAATACTCATCATATCGGCGGCAATATGAACATCCAGCCTGCTGTCCCAGGTCACATGGCTTCCGAGTCCGACAGGGACATTCAGTGCGATACATTCAAACGTTCCCCCCAGGGAATCTCCATCGGCTTTGGCCCGGTCGATTATATCTTTCATTTTCTTTTCTGTTTCAGGATCGGCACACCGCACATCGGATTGTTCTGCCTGTTCAATAATGCTTTTAATCGTTGTTTCTGTATGAAGATCTGATTTTCCGGACAATATTCGAAATGTATTCAGAGAACAGGCTTTGTGAATCTGAATCACGTGGCTGCCGATTTGAATACCGAATTCATTCAGCAGTTGTTTGATGACAGCGCCCATGGCGACCCTGACGGCTGTTTCTCTTGCGCTGGCCCGTTCCAGGACATTTCTCATGTCATGATGATCGTATTTTACGGCACCTGCAAAGTCGGCATGTCCGGGACGGGGAATCGTCAATGGCTGCTTCTCTTCACCTTCCCAGACCGCCATGCGTTCCTGCCAGTTGGGCCAATCCTGATTTTCGATGACCAGTCCAATCGGCGTGCCGAGCGTGCGTCCGAAACGCAATCCCGAGAGAATTTCAACATGATCCGACTCGATTTTCATGCGATCTCCGCGGCCGTGCCCTTGCTGTCTTCTCTTCATTTCATGGTCGATCTTTCCCCGGTCGATTTTCAGATTCGAAGGCATGCCCTCAATGATTCCGACGAGTGCCTTACCGTGGGATTCGCCGGCTGTGCTGAAACGAAGTTGTGTCATAATCTGTCCATAATTTGGTGAATATGTTTTAAAAGCGAATCGAAAAAATCTTCCGGTATTTTTTTCCCCAGCCAGATTTCATCAGCAGCTAGTGCTTGTGCAATGAGCATGCTGAGTCCTTGAATCGTTTTAATGCCTCTAGATGCGGCTTCACTCAAAAGTCTCGTCTGAATCGGTTTTGGGACCAAGTCAAAAACTGCTGCATCCTGCGGCAGCCACGTTGGATCGGGAATGGGTGTTTTGTCAGCATGGGGCCACATGCCCACCGGCGTGGCATTGATCAGAAGATTGGCATCAATTAATGCTTTTTGTAGGTTGGCATCATTCAGCGGAAGCGTGACAATTTCAATGGATTTATATTTTTGAAAATCCGTTTTTATTTTTTCGCACCGTTCCCGAACGATATCGAATAGTATTACACGCGATACGTCCATCAGATTCAGGGCGTGTATCACCGCTCGGGCTGCGCCGCCAGCACCCAATAAAATAACATTCTTTCCGGTTTTCCATCCGGCCCGTTCCAAAGCCATGCGGCATCCGTAAACATCCGTGTTGTATCCGGTCAGCTTGCCGTTCCTGTTCACAACCGTATTGACCGCACCCACGTTGATTGCCAGTTCGTCAATTTTATCCAGCCAGATCATGACGGTTTCTTTGTGCGGTATTGTGATGTTGAAGCCCGGCCGGCCTGTTTTTTTTGATTCTTTAACAAAAGCTTCAAGATCGTTCGGACGCACCCGGATCTTTTCGTATAGACATTCGATGTTCAGATTTTGAAATACAAAAGTGTGTATCTCCGGTGAAAGCGAATGCGCAATCGGATCGCCGATAACGCAGTATGTATTTTGATTGGTTTTATCCATTGGATAGTTGATTCAACGTTTTAAAAAATGCCGGATAGGATATATCCGCGCATTCACTGTCTTGAATGACGGTTTTTCCTTCGGCAATTAATCCGGCAATCGAAAAGGCCATGGCAATCCGGTGGTCGCCGAAACTATCGATGTTCGCCCCTTTTAAAGATTGGGGCCCCGTGATGGCAAATCCGTCTTCGAAAGTTACGATTTCCACGCCCATGGCTCTCAAGTTTTTTCCGATGGCATGAATGCGGTCACTCTCTTTTACCCGAAGCTCCTTTGCGTCGCGAATGATCGTGGTTCCTTCAGCCCGGGCTGCAGCGATGGCCAGGACAGGAATTTCGTCTATCAACAGCGGTATAGTCTTACTTCCAATTTCAATACTCCGGAGCGGACTGGTTGTGACGGTCAGATCGGCTCTCGGTTCGCCATTTACATTCGATACGTTGGTTTTTTGGATCATTGCGCCCATTCGTTCCAAAACATCGATCAAGCCGGTGCGTGTCGGATTGATCCCGATATTTTTAATTATTACATTCGAATTTTGGATCAATAACGCGCCAATGATGCAGAATGCCGCAGAGGAAATATCACCTGGAACATCAATGAATGCAGACTGTAATTTTGCGGGGCCGGTCACACTGACAGTCAGGCCGGCTTTTTCTACCGGGATTCCAAAACAGGGGAGCATGCGTTCCGTATGATCACGCGATTGCTTCGGTTCAGTCACAGAAGTCTTTCCGTCTGCAAAGAGCCCCGCCAGGAGAACAGAGGATTTGATTTGCGCACTGGCAACAGGTGAATTATAATGAATGGGATGAAGTGTGGTTCCCTGAATCTGAAGCGGGGGAAATCCGCCTTCTTTCGTGTGAATAACCGCTCCCATCATTGTGAGGGGATGCACAATCCGGTTCATCGGACGTTTCGAAAGAGAAGCATCTCCTGTCATCACGGAATGAAAAGGTTGGGCAGACAGTATGCCGGACATCAGGCGCATGGTCGTTCCCGAGTTGCCTGCATTCAGTGCGGTTTCAGGCCGGGAAAAACCGGATAATCCTTTTCCGTGCACTTGCGTCTCATCGGCGTCTTGATCGATCCGAATCCCCATCTTCTGCAGACAGGCAAGCGTGCTCATAACATCCTGTCCGTGAGAAAGGTTGGTAATCCGGGTCGTGCCTTCGGCAAGCGCTCCCAATAATAACGCGCGGTGAGAAATGGATTTGTCACCTGGAACATCGATGGTGCCTTTGAATGATTTTGCTTTTTGGATAGTTTGATTCATAGGGATCTCAGTTGCGAAATGAAGATGAATAGCCAATTTTTTTCAAAATAGTCCGTGCCTGTTCTCTGGCCTCTGGTGTTTCCAGGGAGATACGTATCGTTCCGGAATCCCCTTCTCTGACCTTTAAAACTTCAATATCTTTAATGTTTATATTTCCCGAGGCCAATGCAGTTGATATTTCCGCGATGACTCCCGGTTTGTCCTCCACGCGTATCGACAGATCGTAATGGGGACGAAGAAACCCTTTGGTGTCCCGGGGAATAGACAAGCGGTGACGTGCGGATTCCCGAAACGATTCTGAAATGACCTCATCCGTGAGATGTTTCTGGTTGTTCTGTAAAACCGAAATGAATTCATCGATAAATTCGGACAGCTTTTCGTTGTTGGTGTCCAGGATGTCCTTCCATATCTCGTACGGGCTCGAAGCGATGCGCGTCATATCGCGGAAACCTCCGGCAGCCAATTTTAAAAAGAGATGGGAATCCTGTTCATATTTTGCAATCAGATTCACCAAACTGACCGCAAGAATTTGGGGAAGATGGCTGATTCCGGCAGCGACTTTGTCATGCGTGGCCGGGTCGATAAACAATACTTTGGCGCCAATCGATTCCAGCAGGTTTCCGAAGTTCCGGGTGATGGTGTCCGGAATATTTTGCTGCGGGGTCAATACGTAAACACTGTTTTCAAAGAGAAGCGCATCAGCGTTTTCAATGCCGCGGCCTTCACTGCCGGTCATGGGATGTCCGCCCAGAAAATACCTGTTTCCAAAAAAGTACCGGGAAGCTGTTTCAGAGATTTTCAATTTTGTACTTCCGACATCGGTTACCATCGCTTCTTCATGAATTGATTCTGCAACCTGAGGCAGTAATTCCAAAATTTGCGAGATGGGATTACAAAGAAAAATTAAATCCCCTTCAACAACTCCTTTTGAGAGTTCCGATTTTGGAAATCCCTGATCTATGGCACCGGCTTTTAGCGCGCCTTCAAGGGTTTTTTCGCTTGATACGCCTGTAATGTGTATATCAGGAAATTTCCGTTTGAATGCAAGACCGAGTGATCCCCCAATCAGGCCGACACCGACAATTGTAATTTTGTTAAAAGGAGCCATTATTCGAACTCTTTATCTGGGTATGAATTGGAATATCTCAGACTTTTTTTTCTGTTTTTGCTGGTTTCATTTTTCCGATATATCTCCCGATAGCCGATGCGATGGCCTGAAGTTCTTCCATTAGAGATTTAAATTGATCAGGATAAAGCGATTGGGCGCCGTCGGAAAGCGCCTTTTCCGGGTGGTTATGCACCTCAATGAGAAGGCCGTCCGCTCCGGCTGCGACGGACGCTCTGGCCATGGACCCAACTTTATCTCTTCTTCCCGTACCGTGGCTCGGATCGGCGATAATCGGCAGATGGCTGTGTTCTTTCACCACGGGAATGGCTGAAATGTCCATTGTGTTGCGCGTGTATTTTTCGAAAGTGCGGATGCCCCGCTCGCAGAGAATGATGTTATGATTCCCGCCGGACATGATGTATTCGGCTGCCATGAGCAATTCTTCGATTGTGGCAGACATCCCTCGTTTGAGCAGTACCGGTTTCCTGACTTTCCCAATTTCCTTTAAAAGGGGAAAATTTTGCATGTTTCGGGCACCGATTTGAAGAATGTCGATATATTTTAAAAATACATTCAGCGTGCTGATATCCATGACTTCCGATACGGTCAGCAAGCCATTTTCTTGTGCTGCATTTTTCATAAATTTCAATCCCTTTTCACCGAGTCCCTGGAAACTGTACGGTGATGATCTGGGTTTGAAAGCGCCGCCGCGAAGCACTTTTCCTCCTCCATCTTTAACGATATCGGCAATCTCGTGAATCTGCTTTTCACTTTCAACGGCGCATGGTCCAGCCATGACAATGATTTCTTCGGCACCTATGATCACATCTTTTATTTTTATTACAGTGTCTTTGGGATGAAAGGTTCTGCTTGCCAGTTTATAGGGTTCGGTGACTCGCAGCACTTCGGATACACCGGGTTCCAGTTCGAAAATTCTGGCGTCGATTCGTCTTGTATCTCCAATCACACCGAGAACAGTATGGTCTACACCATCGTCCCGATGAATCTCAAATCCCATTTTATTGAGTTTGTCTGTTACATTTTTAACTTGATCTTTTGTTGCATTTTTTTGCATGACGATGATCATGCGTTACCTCTCTTTTCTATCTTTTGTAATTGCATTCTTCTGTGTTTCCCTGCAGATTCGAATAATGTATCTGAAAAATTTATGAATTGATTTTGTATGGACAGGATTGTTTGAATCGTTCAGTACATTGGTGATCACCTGTTTTTCCCGATTTTTATCAACGATTGGCAATCCCAATTCTGATTTGATTTGACCAATTTCAAGCACAGTATCGATTCGTTTGTGAAGAAGCTTTGCGATTTGATGATCAATTTCCTGAATTTGATTTCGCAACCGATCAAGATCCGCATTCATTTTTCCTCCGGTGCTTGGATTGACAAGATATAAAAAAACCCACTAACAGATGTAGTGGGTTGAATTTTATAGGTCATATTGCAGTTTGCCTATTGATTCCTCCCACTGCGCTGAATCTGGCAATAATAAAAGTTATATAAAAAAGAAAGATTATGTTTTGTCATGGAAAGTCCATTCTTAAAAAATACAATATAAATATAAATAATGAGTTATCAAAAGTCAAGCATAAAAAAGAGGCCATTTATTGTTGTTTTGAATGGTTATTTCAATTTTCGATATGGGGGATAACCAATTTAATTGATCCATGAATATTCTATGTATATAACGATTTAACTTTAATCAAACTAATATTTTTGGACGAACAAAATTCTTGCAAATATGGTTCAATTTCATTATAATTTAACTACTGATTTTTTGAAACGAGGATTGTAGTACTTTTAATTCATGACAATTCAGCAATTTTTTGATTCGGAATAATTGTTTGATGAAAGAAACTATCAGGGCGGACGGATGGCTTTTACTGCTGACTGTGATTTGGGGGCTCAGTTTTACACTTGTCAAGACGGCCCTTACGGATATCAGTCCGATACTTTTTCTGGCAATCCGTTTCTGGCTGGGAAGTCTCCTGCTTGTCCCGTTTCTTTTTTCGGGGTTTCCCAAAATCAACATCCATGTTTTAAAACGAGGTTCTCTGCTCGGGCTCTTCATGTTTCTGGGGATGGCGTTTCAAACGATAGGACTCAAATACACAACAGCCTCAAAATCGGGATTCATTACGGGATTGGCTGTTCTCATCGTTCCCGTTTTGGTTTTGATTATTGAAAAGAAACTGCCCAGAAAGGCTTCCATGGCGGGCGTGGTATTGGCGACAGCGGGCATTTTCCTGCTTACACACCCTGCTGATATGGCATTCAATAAAGGTGATTTTTATACATTGATGTGTGCGGTTTGTTTTGCGTTTCAGATTATTTTTGTTGAAATTTTTGTGAAGAAAGGGGAGGAAATCATTCTTACGTTTTTGATGCTTTTGGTCACGGCAATACTGGCATCGTGTTCCGTTTTCGTTTTTAAGGAATATCAGATCAGTTTTACGGCCAATATGGTTTTCTCTCTTATATGTGTTTCTTTGCTTTCCACGGCACTGGGTTTCTGGATGCAGATTCACTGGCAGCCCAAGACATCCGCAACGGCGGCAGCAGTGATCTACACGATGGAACCGGTTTTTGCCCTCATTTTTGCGGTTCTTTTATTGGGAGAAGGAATCACCGGAATCGGCCTTTTGGGAGGCGGATTTATTATTTGCGGCATGCTGGTTGCGGAGTTACGAAAGTAAAATATTCTGATTGCAATACATTAAATGATATGTATATTAATCTGTCGTACATCGGAAGTACAGGCTTTCGCAGCAAATGAAAGGATGTTAAAGTGGAGCAAGAAAGAAAGAAAAATCCGGAAGATAGAAAGAAAGTGTTTTTTAAAAAACCAAAGTTTGATGAAAAAGTAAAAGAAATTATACAACAGATTGAACATACGCTCCAGGATTCAATCGAATCCGTTAAGGTCCAGGATTTAAACAGTTTTCAGAGAAAATTGCTTCACGAGCATTTTGAAAAATCTCAAGAATATAAAGTCAAGACCTACCGGGAAAATGAAAATGTGACTATGAAAGTGTATCCTGTTGGTAAACTCAAACGACTTGCCGAACTAAAAGCACAGGAGGTTCTCATTAAAGGCGAAACCGAAGTATTGCCGCCGATGGGATCGTTTGAAAGATTTGTCATACATGATTATCTTAAGGATCGTGATGGTGTGCGTACTGAAAGCTTTGGAGAAGGCAGAGAAAGGCATATCGAGATCAATCCGCTTTTTGGAAGAAGTCCAAAAAAGATCAAAAAGCGTCTTACCAGATAACCATTTTTACCCATTATTGAAGTCATGATTCAAAGATTATTGAATATCAAAATGAGGAAGGTTTTCTTTTCAATAAATCCAAAAAAGGGAGACAAGCGATGAGACGTGTCCTGGTTGTCGATGATGAGCCAATGGTAATTTATTCCGTTAAAAGGATATTGGAGAGTGCTAAAATTGAAGTACACACTGCCGACAGCGGCAAGGCTTGCCTTGAGGAACTTCGAAAGGGTTTCAAGGGGCTCATTTTGATGGATATTATGATGCCCGGGATGGATGGCTGGGATACCATCAATGAAATTGTCCAGGAAGGTTTTGCAGAAGGGAACATCATCTGTATGCTGACCGGAAAAGAAGAACCCGATGCAAAAATGGAAAAATTAAAAGAGTATGTTCTTGATTATATCAGAAAGCCTTTCGACAAGGATCAATTACTGACCATCGTTGGGGATTATCTGGCCTACCTTGAATAAAATAATTGGAAAGTTA
>CAZTZL010000028.1:0-4538 GCA_964617625.1 uncultured bacterium | reverse complement strand
CACATCGGAATTATTCTTTCCGGGCTGGGACAGGATGGCGCCGAAGGGATCAGCTATCTGAAAAAGATAGGGGGCGTGACCATTGCCCAGAGCGAAGAAAGCTGCGCAATCTATGGTATGCCAAAAGAGGCTATTGCTACGGGAAATGTGGATTTGATTTTGACTCCCGATGAAATCAGGGAATGGCTCACTGAACTTATTGGCCAAACACCGAATTAATCTCATTCATTTATAATCCGGTTTGACAGATGACAATTGACCGATCAAAAAATATAGTTATTATAGGAGCTTCCGCAGGCGGGCCGAGAATTTTAAAAACCATTTTCGAAAAGCTTCCACTGTTGAAATGCTGTATCATCATTGTACAGCACATGCCCAAATTTATCAACGAACATATCAGGGAAAGCCTCGATTCATCGACTGTGATGCATGTAAAAATCGCGGAAGATGGAGAATGGCTGAAAGACGGAGTGGTGTATATCGCACCGAGCGAGCTTCAGATAAAATTGAACGATAACAGAAGAATTCAATTATTCGAAGGTGAAAAAATAAATTTTGTCTGTCCTGCGGTGGACTCTATCATGAAATCGCTGCATAAAGATCACGGCAGTCAATTTATGGGGATTATTTTAACAGGGATGGGAAGGGACGGTGCGGATGGGATTTCGCACATGAAACAGATTGGCGCCGTGACTGTTGCCCAGAATCAGGAAACGAGTGCGATCTGGGGTATGCCGAAAGAAGCCATCGAAACAGGTAATGTGGACTGGGTTTTGGATCCGAAAGATATACGGAAAAAACTGATTGCCAAATTTGAAACGATTTAGTGAAGTTTTCTTCTTAAATATAGTCATCAATTGTTATTACATTTTCCGATCATCCATGAAAATCCGTTTTTGTGTAATTTGTGTTCTTGGTTTAATTGTATCCGATTTGGGATTTACAGAGATCGTATACAAAAGCCAGCCGATTCCCGTTACTGCTTCAAAGCTGTTCAGCGCTTTAAATGCGGATACAAGAATGGTCTATGTCATCAGCGCAGAAGAAATCGAGAATTTGCCGGCTGAATCCGTGCAGGATATTCTGCGCTATGTCAGCGGAATCGATTTAAGTACGCGGGGTGTGAATGCGCAGGCCGATTTCAGCCTCCGCGGGTGTTCATTCGAGCAGGTTCTTGTTCTCATGGACGGTGTCTGTTTGAACGATCCGCAGACTGGACATCATAACTGCGATATTCCCGTTTCCGTTCACGATATTGAACGCATCGAAATTCTCCCCGGCCACGGTTCCTCCCTGTACGGGTCCGATAGTTTTGGTGGAGTGATCCATATTATTACCAAACAGACACACGGTACCCAATCTCAAATCGGATTGGGCGGGGGGAGCAACAACACCATGAACGGGCATCTTTCACAATCTCTGATTCTGGGATCCGTTTTTAACAGATTATCTATCGAAAAGCAAAAATCGGACGGTTATTACTGGAATACCGATTATGACAACACGATCCTATCGTGGCGGTTTCATTCCCGTTCCGCCCGGGATGAAATTTCGGGGATATTCGGTTATCTCGACAAAAAATTTGGAGCAGACAGATTTTATGGACCAGCTCCCTCAAGGGAAAAAACGTCGACTGTACATGGAAATATCGGATTTCTGCACGTGCTCCATCCGGCTCTCGTTATGCAGTCGAAGCTCCATTACAGATACCACCGGGATCATTTTAATCTGGATTTTTTAAATCCTGGAAGATATCAAAATAACACACAGACCTGGGTTGGAGGGATTGAGGGCCAGATTAATTTGAGATTGTCTGAAAAAAAAGAATTCGGATTCGGCATTGAAACAGTCAGGGAAGAGGCGAAAAGCACGAAATGGGGAAATCGAATGTTTTACCGGGGAGGTATGTGGGTTGAAATGATCACACCCGTTTTTTGCAAAATGACGGTTCATGGCGGCATCCGGTTCGACCGTCACGAAAAGTGGGGGATTCAAACCAATCCGACACTGGGTCTGAGTTATAAAATAAGATCCCAAATTCGTCTGCGCGCTTCGGCCGGAAGGGTATTCCGGGCGCCCACATTTACAGAACTTTTTTATCGGGATGATTACAATCATGGAAACGAACTGTTGAAACCGGAAACCGGCTGGTGTACGGAAGCGGGACTTATTTATGAGGGGGATCGAAATCAAACCGAAATCACTTTTTTTATCAGAGATGAGAAGGACCGGATTCAATGGATTCGTAAAATCGGGGAAATCATCTGGCAGGCCGGAAATGTCAGTTCAGCCAGGTATACCGGAATGACAATTACACAGAAAATTTCAGCGGGCAGGCAGTTTCATATCTCCGGTTATTACACAACCATGCATCGCAGTCAGACACTGCCCGGCAGTTATGAATCCAAATACAGTTCGGAAATGCCGAGGCATCATATTAAATTCAATGCTGCTCTGTTTTGGCCGTACCGGATTTCTCAAAATGTGTTTATCAATTTCCGGCAATACGAGAATAAATCCATATCCACTGTTCTGGATGCAAAATGGTCGAGACGCTTCGGGAAATGGGAGTTCTATTTCAATATCACCAATCTGCTGGGTGAAGATTATGAAGAGATAGCCAGTGTGCCGATGCCGGGCCGGCAAATGATATTAGGGATGGAGCTGATTTTATAGATCAATTTTGAGGATAAAAAGAAAGTGGGAAAAGGGAAATGGGGAAGGGGAAATGATGAAATGAAGACCGGAGACGGGAGACCGAAAAGAGGAAAAAGGAAAAAGATATTAATTATCTGTCAAAGGTTGAATTTATTGATTTTCAATACAGGTCTATTAAAAAGAGTTGTTTCATGATGTTCAATTTTGTAAATTATTTGTACAGTTTGTCTGGATATAATTAATAATAAGGAAATAAAATTAAAGATGAATAAAGAATTAAGCAAACTGGCTGCAAATACGATCCGCATGCTGGCTGTGGACGGGACAAGCAAAGCGAATTCGGGGCATCCGGGCATGCCCATGGGAATGGCCGATTGTGCGTTCGTGCTCTGGACGCAATTTTTGCGGTATAATCCGAAAGATCCTGAATGGCCCAACCGGGATCGGTTTGTTCTTTCTGCCGGGCACGGATCTATGCTCCTCTATTCCATGCTCTATCTGTCAGGATACGATGTAACCCTCAACGACCTCAAGAATTTCCGGCAGTGGGAGAGCCGAACACCCGGACATCCTGAATACGGCTGTCTCCCCGGAGTGGAGACCACCACAGGCCCGCTGGGTCAGGGATTTGCGAACGGTGTCGGGATGGCAATCGCGTCAAAAATCTGGGCCGGGAAATTCAATTGCTCTGCGCAGCGAATCATCAATCATCACATTTACGCCATCGTGAGCGACGGGGATTTGATGGAGGGCGTTTCGTGTGAAGCGGCCTCTCTGGCAGGGCATCTGAAACTGGGAAACATCATCTATATTTATGATGACAATTCGATTACGATTGAAGGAGAGACCAAACTTACTTTTTCCGAGGACGTCGCCAAGCGGTTTCAATCTTATGGATGGCATACGGTAAAGATCGACGGTCACAATCATGAGGAAATCGGTTCGGCGATTCGGGAAGGCATCGAGGAGAAAGAAAAGCCCACCCTGATTCTGGCTAAAACGCACATCGGATACGGCAGTCCGGACAAGCAGGACACAGCATCGGTTCACGGTTCCCCGTTGAAAGCAGAGGAAGTCGCGCGGACCAAAGAGAATTTGAACTGGCCGCTGGAACCGGCATTTTATGTTCCCGATGAAGTTCATAAAATTTTCCGGGACCGCGCTGAAAAACTAAAGCCTGTTTATCAGGATTGGCAGGATCAATTTAAAGTTTGGCAGAAAGAGTGCTCTGAAGAATATAAACTCTGGAAGACGATGCGTGCGAAAGTGATTCCGGTGGAATTGGAAGAAGCGCTGACGGCTGTGCTTTCCGATAAACCGGCGGCCACGCGTTCTATCGGGGGCAAAGTGCTGAATGCGGCTGCCAAATTGATTCCTTCCCTTTACGGAGGATCAGCCGATCTGTCTCCCTCCACCAAGACATTAATCGACAACAGCGATTCGATTGCGCCCTCAAAGTTTACAGGACACAACATGCATTTCGGCATCCGGGAGCATGCGATGGGAAGCATTCTCAACGGTATGGCCCTGTACGGCGGCATCATTCCCTACGGATCGACTTTTCTCGTGTTTTCCGATTACATGCGACCTTCTATTCGTCTGGCCGCCATCATGAACATACATGTGATCTACGTCTTTACACACGACAGCATTTTTGTGGGTGAAGACGGCCCCACGCACCAGCCCATCGAGCATGTGGCCGCACTGCGCACGATTCCCGGCCTGATGGTTTTTCGTCCGGCCGATGGTCTGGAAACCGCGATTGCCTGGGCGTATGCACTACGCAAGCAGGATGGCCCGACCGCGCTGTGTCTGACGCGGCAGAATTTGTCCGTTCTTAAAAGGCCGGAAAATTTCAATCCGAAACTGATACAAAACGG
>CAZTZL010000027.1:38378-40087 GCA_964617625.1 uncultured bacterium | reverse complement strand
AAGGAGACCTGCGAGGTGGCGCTCCAGAAGAACGGTGCTGATCCGATTTGGGTGCACATCGAAGCCATCAAAGAGAATGAGCGGGAATGCCGCGCTGTGGTAGTGGACATCACCGGGCGCAAGCAGGCGGAAGATAAGATAAAGAATCTTGCCAAATTCCCAGAGGAAAATTCAAATCCAGTAAATAGAATTTCAAAAGACGGAATATTGTTATATGCCAATCTTGCCAGTAGAAGACAGATCCTGGAAGATCAAACAAGAATAGGAGACAAGATACCTAAAGAATGGATGAGAATGATCAAGAGCGCCTATAATTCCGGTAAGAAAAAACGAGTAGAAATAGAATTTAGCGGGAGAATATTTTTATTTGATCTGGTTCCTGTAATTGAAGGTGGATATGTAAATTCATATGCAATTGACATCACCGAGCGCAAGCAAGCCGAGAAACAGATATACCTTCATCATAAAGAGCTTAAAGAATTGAACAAGAATCTGAAATCGGCAAATGATAAACTCAAAGAGCTTGACAATATCAAGAGCGACTTTCTCTCCACGGTTTCTCACGAGATTCGCGCACCCATTGCGATTATTCGTGAATCTATCTCTTTATGCCTGGATGGCGCCGGAGGAAAACTTCAAGAAAAGCAGAATCAGTACTTAACCGGCGCTCAGAACAATATTGACAGGTTGATCCGGCTGGTCACCGATCTTTTAGATATTTCAAAAATAGAACAGCATAAACTCAAACTCAGGAAAACCTTAATAGATCTTTGGAATATCACCCAAAAGGTCCATGATGAATACGGGCTGCAAGCCGAATCCAAAGGCATAAGGCTGGAATTGGACAAGCAGTTTTCAGGTTACAGTCTCGGGTTTTATGGAGATGAAGATAAAATTATTCAGATTCTGAACAATTTAATCAGTAATTCCATCTATCACACGGAAACAGGCGGACAAATAACAATCCGGTTGATTGACGATAAGGATTTTGTCAGATTCGCTATTGCCGATACCGGTATCGGTATTTCAAAGGAAAACGCATCCAAATTATTCGCGAAATTTGAACAGATAGGAAGGACCGATGGCCCGGGCTATAAAGGCACCGGATTGGGACTGGCAATTAGCAAAGGTCTGGTGGAAAAACACGGAGGGAAGATATGGATTGAATCTGAATTGGGACAAGGTTCCACATTTTATTTTACTCTAAAAAAGGAATTATTTCCGAAAATACTCATCGTAGACGACAATAAAGATATTGTCGAGCTTGTTCAACAAATGCTGTTTGAGACCGGATATCGATATACCGAAGCTTATGACGGCGAACAAGCCGTTCAAAAAGCGCGAAATGAGCGTTTTGACCTGATTCTACTCGACATGCGTCTTCCTGTCATGAGCGGTTATGAAGTGATCGGCCGGCTCAAGCAGGATAAACGAACGCACGACATTCCCATTCTGATAATGAGCGCCTTTGCGGTTGACAGAGATCATGTAGATCAGATCAGCAATGAAACTGCTATCCCGATCATCAAAAAGCCATTTGATATAAATGAACTAAAAATAGCAGTAAAAGAATTATTAAACAGTTGATGATAAATACAAAAGGAAACCTGCATGATAACCTAAAACGGATTTTGATCAGTGACAAGTAACAAGTGATGAAGTCTAATAAAGAGGTAGAAGTGAAGTAAGAGGTAGAGGTAAAGAAAGAG
>CAZTZL010000027.1:35298-38278 GCA_964617625.1 uncultured bacterium | reverse complement strand
AAAAGTAAAAAGTAAAAAGTGACTGACAACTGATAGCCAAGAAACGGAACGAAATATGAAAAAGACGTCCATTCCCCCGCCCAAAGCCGCTGATCCTTCGACAAGGTCAGGGCAGGCTCCTTCGACAGGCTCAGGCCGGAGTCTTCGCCGCAAGGCGGAAGCGAAGATGAGCAAACGCAAGAAAGCCGTGGCTTCTCCAATGACAGAGGCAGACACCCTGCGTCTCGTCCACGAACTGGAAGTGCACCAGATTGAACTGGAGTTGCAGAATGAAGAACTGGTTGGGGCGCAAGCCGAATTGGAAGCGCTTCTTCATCAATATACCGGTTTGTACGACTTTGCCCCCGCCGGTTATTTTACCCTGGCGCGCGACGGCATGATTAACCGCGCCAATCTGGCCGGGGCGAATCTGCTGGGCGTAGAACGCAGCAGACTGGTCAAGAAGCACTTCGGAGTATTCGTTTCCGCCAAGACTCGTCCCGTTTTCAATGCCTTCCTTGGGGAAGTATTTGAAAGCGAGGGAAAGGAGACCTGCGAGGTGGCGCTCCAGAAGAACGGTGCTGATCCGATCTGGGTGAACATCGAAGCCATCAAAGAGGATGAACGGGGGTGCCGCGTTTTGGTTGAGGACATCACCGGGCGCAAGCAGGCGGAGGAGAAAGCGGATGAAGCACGCGTTTTTGCCGAGAGCATCATCGCTACAGTGCGCCAACCCCTGTTGGTGCTGGATGCCGATTTGCATGTGATTACTGCAAACCGGTCATTCTATGAAGTATTCAAGGTTAAACAAGAAGAGACAGAGGGAAAGTTACTTTACGAACTGGGTAATCATCAATGGAATATATCGAAATTGCGGGAGCTTTTAGAAAACATATTACCCAGAAACACAAAATTGAATAACTTCGAAGTAGAGCACAACTTTGAGAATATCGGACAGAAGACAATGCTGGTGAATGCACGAAGGGTTTATCAAGAAACCAATAGAACTCATCTGATATTATTAGCCATTGAAGATATCACTGAGCGCAAGCAGACAGAAAAAGAATTGGAGAAACACCGAGAGCATCTCGAGAAACTGGTTGAGGAACGTACGGCTGAGCTGCAAAAAAGCGAAGCCAAGTTCAAGGCTATTTTCGATAACGCCAGCGATGGAATGTTGCTTATCGATCCGAAAACTCTAAAGTTTTTCATATGCAATACTATGTGTGCAAAAATGCTGGGCCATACACAGGAGGAGTTTTTAAATCTGGATATTGCCGATATACATCCCGGAGAAGACCTGTCTTTTATATACAAGCAAATCGGGAAGTTTAGCAGAGGAGAAAAAGGTATCCGTAATGACATTAGATTCAAGCGAAAAGATGGTAGTATTTTCATGTCAGATCTTAGCCCTGCCCTTCTATCAATTGCCGGGAAGAAATATTTACTGATTATCTTTAAAGATATCACCGAGCGGAAACTGTTGGAGGATTCTCTGCGCGAAAGCGAAACGCGATACCGATTGCTGATTGACAACAGCAACGATTTGATTCAAAGTGTGGGGCTGGATGGACGTTTCCTGTTCGTTAATCAGTTTTGGCGGCACACGCTTGGCTATAGCGAAGAAGAAATCGCCGGCCTGAATCTGTTTGATGTTATTCACCCGGACCACTATTCGCACTGCCGTGAAATGTTTGATAAAGTATTAAATGGAAACAGTGTTCCGTATATAGAGGTAACCTTTGCAGCAAAAGACGGGAGGCCGGTTTATCTCATGGGCAGCGCCGTACCACGGCTTTTGGGTGAGAAGGTGATTGCCGCGCAATCATTCTTCCACGACATCACTGAGCGCAAGCAGGCTGAGGAGCGATTACATGAAAACGAACGCAGACTGTCTACACTCATGGGTAATATGCCGGGTATTGCTTACCGTTGCGCGAATGATAAAAACTGGACAATGGAATATGTAAGCGAGGGATGTTTTGAGTTGACTGGTTATATGTCAGACGAATTGGTTAATAATTCCGTTATCGCATTTAATGATATAATTCATGAAGAATATCGAGAACATTTATATAATAAATGGCAGGATGTTTTAAACCGGAAAGGAACTTTTAAGGATGAATATCGAATTATAACCAAAGATGGAAAAGAAAAATGGGTTTGGGAACAGGGATGCGGGATTTATTCAGATGATGATAAAGTGATCGCCCTGGAAGGATTCATCACAGATATCACCGAGCGCAAGCATGCGGAGGAGGCGCTGCGGGAAAGCGAAGAACTGTTCAAGTCGGTGGTGCATAATAGTGATGCCCTGATGATACTGACGGATGCCAAAGGTGTTGTGACTTATCTCAGTGCTCAGTGTGAAAACGTTCTTGGGTATCCGGCTGACAAATTCATTGGGAAAATTATGCCGGACATTATTCATCCTGATGATATCGCCAAGTGCCAACATGCCTGGGAACAGGTCACTAAGCAAGGACAAGAATTGCACGAATTTGAATATAGAATTATTGACAGCCAGCAAGGGGTGCAGTGGATCTCTCATTCAGCAAAACTGGTCAAGGTGGACGGCAGAATTTTGGGCATGCAAAACACCATCCATAACATCACCAAGCGCAAGGAAATGGCTGAAGCGCTGCAGGAGAGTGAGAAGAAATTCCGCACTATCACAGAGAATTCGGCGGACGCTATATTCATTGCTGATCAACAGGGCAATTATGTGTATGTGAATCAGGCGGCTTCCGATTTACTTGAATATACCCCGGATAAGTTGATGACCATGAACATTGCCGATCTCGCGTCACAGGATGAAACCAAGGATATTGAAGAATTTCAGAAACTGCAATCTGAGGGCCGTCTATATACTGAGATTCTCCTGAAAAAAGCGGATGGCACATTCTTGCCTGTGGATTTGAATGCCGTGTTACTGCCCAATGGATTGAATTACGGCAGCTGCCGCGATATCACCGATCGTAAACGGGCGGAAGAAGAGTTG
>CAZTZL010000027.1:0-35198 GCA_964617625.1 uncultured bacterium | reverse complement strand
AGAAAAAGAAATCCTTTTGCGAGAGCTGTATCACAGAACAAAGAACAACATGCAGGTGATTTGCGCTATCCTCAGGCTGCAATCTTCAAGACAAAAAGATCAAGGGATGAAAGAACTTTTAAAAAAGATAGAAATTAAAATCTACTCAATGGCTCTTGTCCATCAAAAATTAATCAGTTCAAAGGATCTGTCACATCTGAATTTGAAGGAATATATCGACAGCCTTCTTATCCATTTCAAACAAAATTATGTTGAACCCTTCAAAAATATTTCGATTCACACGGATATGACAGATATAAATGTGCTCCTGGATACAGCGACTCCGTTGGGCCTTATTTTAGACGAGTTGTTTTCCAATGTAGCAAAACATGCTTTCCCGGAAAAAACACGTGGTAAGATCAAAGTGAATCTTCATATTACTCCTCAAAACAAAATTGTTCTGGAAGTATCGGATAACGGGACTGGTTTGCCTAAAGGTTTCAATGTTCGTAAAGATGGACATTTAGGATTGGAAACGGCTATTGATTTGGTAGAGCAGCAATTGAATGGAAGAATTATCTTCAAGAGTGAAAAGGGTCTGCATTGTAAAATTACATTTAAAAAAGGATTGTACAGCAAAAGGGTTTGATTATGACAGAAAAATTAAAAGTGTTGGTTGTTGAAGATGAAGTTTTGACAGCAAAAATGTTAAAGATGGATTTGGAAGAATTGGGCGTGAATGTTCTTGAAACAATTGCAAAAGGCGAAGAAGCCGTGAAGGTTGCACTTCAGGAAAATCCGTCTCTGATCCTGATGGATATCCGGCTTGCAGGCGGGCTGGACGGCATTGAGGCTGCGGAAAGAATACTGCAGAAAAAGAAAATTCCAATCGTATTTATGACTGGCTATGCAACAGAAGAAATAAAAAAGCGCGCCCTCAAAGTGAATCCTGTTGATTATCTTGATAAGCCCGTAGATATTTATAGGATAAAAAATATCTTAGAACAATTGGATAATTGATAAATAAAATTCAAATTGTTTGGTGTTACTACAGGTTTGGTGAATAAAAAATAACTGATTGATTTTATACCAAAAAACATTCGTTCCATTTGACGGTTTACAAGGATAGATATTCTGTTCTCTTGGGGACGCATAAAAAAAAGCCCGTTCTGAAATTTTCGGAACGGGCTTTTATTTTAAATCCGAAAAACGAATCTGATTTTTAATGTTAGGCCATGGTCTCTTTTGCCGCTTTCAACAGATCGATAAATGCATATGGTTTTTGAAGAAGCCGGAATCCTTTCTCGCGGATAATCGGCCACTGCAGTTTCTGGTCAGTGTAGCCACTGCTGAGCAGGATGGGAAGTTCCGGATTTCTTGTATTAAGCTCTTCAGCAAGTTTAATTCCGCTCTTGTCCGGCAGAATCACATCGCTGATAACCAGGTCGAATTTTCCTTCTTCTTTTTTATACACATCCAGCGCTTCGTCCACAGTCGTGGCTGAATATACGATATACCCGTTTTCACTTAATACCATCGTTGCGAATTCCCGTACTCCTTCGGAATCTTCAACGAGAAGAATCCTTTTGTTTCTGCCCTGAAGTTCGACAAGTGAAGCGGAGGTCATATCCGTCTCACTTTTTTCAACAGGTTGTGCAGGGAAATATATATCAAATGTGGCGCCTTTACCGGGGTTACTGGAAATGTTGATCCATCCCTCGTGCTGTTTAACGATTCCATATACGACGGAAAGTCCCAGACCGATCCCTTTTGCCGGATCTTTTGTGGTGTAGAAGGGTTCGAAAATATGTTGAATCATTTCCTGACTCATACCGATTCCCGTATCGTTTACAGTCAGTTTGATAAACCGGCCCTCTCTGGCTTCAGGCATGGATCTGAGACTGTTTTTATCCAAAACAATATTTCTCGTTTTTATAGTAATTTGGCCGCCTTCAGGCATGGCTTCTTTTGCATTGATAATAATGTTCATCAGTGTTTGTTCAATTGTGCCGAGATCGGCTTGCATCATCCAGAGATCCGGATCGAGAGAAGTTCCGATTGTAATGTCTTCCCCGATCAATCTGTGAAGCATTTTTAGCAGGTTCTCAATTATTTTATTGAGATCAATTGAGGAAAATTCCATTGACTGGCTTCGGCTAAAAAGCAACATCTGGCGAGTGAGATCTGCGGCACTGCTTGCCGAACTGCGTATTTGCTGTAATGCATGATAGGAAGGATTGGACTCATCCGTTTTCATCAGAATGACATCGGTGAAACCCTGAATGGTTGTCATTAGATTGTTGAAATCGTGAGCGATCCCGCCTGCAAGAACACCGATGGCTTCCATTTTTTGGGCCTGAAAAAGTTGTGTTTGAATTTTATTTTTTTCTTCTTCAACCTGTTTTCTTTCAATGGCGTAACCAATCGCCCGCATCAGCAGGTCTTCATCCACATGGCCTTTTACAAGGTAATCTTGTGCACCGTCATGAACAGCCTGGATAGCAACGGTTTTATCGTCCAGACCACTGAGTACGATAACAGGTATTTTGTTTGCTTTTTTCTGGATTGCCTCGAAAGTGTTCAGGCCCTGACTGTCCGGCAAGGTCAAATCCAGCAGAATAACATCGTAAGGTAAATTGTCCAGTTTTTTTATTCCATCCGAAAGGGTTGTCAGAATGTCCAGCTGAATGTCCACAGTTTCATTGGCATTTATTTTCGGATTTTTAAGCATTTCATGAATCAGCCGGGCATCACCGGGATTATCTTCAATCAGCAAGCATGTAATTTTTGGATTTTTATTACTTTTCATTTTAATCCTAAAATGTATTTTAATTATATCGGACTGTTTTTCGATTTTTAATCGGAAGATTTCCTCTTGATTAATTTTTCTATTACATCCAGAACAATAGGTGCTTTCGTGGTTTTCAGTAAAAATGCATCGGCGCCGCATCTTTTTGCCAGATCAGCCGTTTCGTCGGTATCTCTTGAAGTCAAAATAATCACGGGAATGGTATGGAGATTTTTATCGAATTTAATCATACGGCAAACTTTATGTCCGTCCAGTCCGGGCAGCATGATATCGAGAATGACAATATCCGGTTTTTCTTTTCTTATTATATCCAATCCGGTAAGGCCGTTTGCTTCTGCTTTGACCTGATATCCGCTGGATTCAAGGCGCATTTTTAACATTTTCCGAAAGGATGGATTGTCTTCAACAACAACAATTCGATTTTTCATTGATTTTTTCATAAATTATTCTCTGCTGTTATATTGGTAATCTTCTGTTTTACACGGGAGCAAGGGATTTCAGGGTTTCCACAAATTCTGTGCTGTCGTATGGTTTTGAGAATATTGCTGCCACATCCAATTCTTCCGCTTTTTGCCGATCTTCACTATCGATGGTTTTCCCGGTAACAATCACGACAGGCACAAGGGTTTTTGAAGGGATTTTCCGGATTCTTTCCAGAAGAGAGAATCCTCCACCCGCCGGCATCATTAAATCGAGAATGATCAGATCGTAATCGTTTCTTATAATTTCCTGGGTTCCCGTGTATGCATCTCCTGCAATATGGACTTCATAGCCCACTGCCTGCAGTCTTAACTTGACCATTTTCGCGAAATCCATTTCATCTTCGACGATTAATATTTTTTTCTTTATCTCCATTCAGTCTTCCTCCGATTGCAATATAACAATCGATTCAATTATGAGTTTCCTTTAAAATATTTTTTGATTCATTAAGGCTTTTTTCAAGCAGTTTTTTAATGATATCAATCACAATTTCAGTCCTGGTCGTTTTGATAATAAAAGCGTTCGCGCCACATCTTTTAGCCGTTTCCGCATCTTCTTCCAGGTCGCGGGAAGTCAGCATGGCCACGGGAATATTGCGGAGATTGATATCGGATTTAATCATCCGACATACTTTAAGGCCATCCATACCAGGCAGCATGATGTCCAGAATGATTAGATCGGGATTTTCGCTTCTGGCTGTTGCGAGTCCGTCCAGTCCGTTCTGTGCGGACACTACTTCATAGCCCTCGTGTGCAAGCCGTTTTTTCATCATGTAAAGAAACGCAGGTTCGTCTTCTATCATTAAAATCTTTTTTAAATCTGTCTTTTTGCTCATTTTGTTTTTAGATTCCTTTTATTCCGCCAGCATATTGTATACTTTGGTTTTCAATGCTTCGGGATTAAATGGTTTTTGCATGCTCGGTATTTCCATGTGGTTGTTGTATTGTTCCAACTGTTTCTGATTAACTGAAAAAGCACTCATGATAAGGATCGGGATTTGATGTGTTCTTTTATCCTGCTTGAGCCTGCCAATGATTTCATAGCCGTTCATGCCCGGCATAACCATATCGAGCAGAATGAGAGACGGATTCTCGTTCTGCGCTTTTTCGATGGCCGCAATACCGTCATTTGCTTGAACACACTGGAAATCGGATTTTGATAATATTTCTTTTACCAGATCGATCATGATCTGCTCGTCATCGATGATCAGGATTTTAGGAAAAGGTACTTTTTTCAGAGTAAAAATAAAAGAGGTGCCTTTTCCGACTTCGGATTCGACTGTAATCTTGCCTTCATGTTTTTCGATGAGCCCTTTTGTGATGGGCAAACCAAGACCGGTTCCTTTGTATCCGGATGTTTTTGCTCTACCGATCTGTTCAAACTTGGAAAAAAGTTTTGGTATGTCTTTTTTGGCAATACCGATTCCCGTGTCGGAAACCCGGCATTCGATGCAGTCTTTTAGTTCCTTTACTGCAATTGTAATGTTGCCTCCGGGATCCGTAAAGCGTATGGCGTTGCTGATTAAATTGTTGAAAATTTGTTTGATCTTGTCTTTATCGGCAAACAGTTTTATTGGTTTGTCAGGTTGATCGATTTGAAGAGTAATTTGAGCTTCTCCGGTTTTTGGTTCGAAATCATTCCTGATTTTCCTGACGATTTCGCATAGATCAAAGGATGTTCTGTAAAGATCAATCTTGTTGGCTTCAATTTTCGAAAGATCCAGCAGATCTCTAATGAGGCGTTTCAAGTATTCAATGCTTTCTTCGATATTGATCATGATTTCTTTTTGCTCGTTGGTGATCTTTCCGGCAATTTCGCCGAGACAGATGGAGATGCCTTCACTGATAATTGAAAGCGGTGTTCTCAATTCATGAGAAACAGTTGAAAGAAAGTCGCTTTTCAGGCGGTCGAATTCCTTGAGTTTTTCATTGGCTTTTTTCAAAGATTCTTCGATTCGTTTCCGTTCCGAAATTTCTGTCTTCAATTCACCGGTTCTTTCTTCAACCTTTTCTTCCAATTGCTCATTGAGTTTTTTCAGTTCATTCTGGACTTCAGTCAATTCACGATTTTTTTGAACTGTATTTTCGTAAGTAAAAAGAAGGAGATTCAGGATTTGCTGCCGATTGGATGTAATCACATAGCGTTTGTCCGACAGGGTTACTTCCAGAGGATTTTCACTTTTATTATCTGCCGGGTTGGCAAGAATGGCATTGATTTTGGCCAGTAACTGCTCTTCATTGCAAGGTTTGGTTAGAAATGCATCGGCTCTCGCTTCGAGTCCGCGGATGACATCTTTGGGATCTGACAACACAGTCAAAAGAATGACAGGGATATGTTTAATCGTTTCGTCATTTTTTATGGCATGACACATTTCGTAACCATCCATGACCGGCATCATGACATCACTGATGACAAGGGTAGGTTTTCGTTTCTTGACAGCTTCGAGAGCTTCTGACCCGTTCTTCGCGATCGAAGCTTCAAAACTGTGCTGTTTGAGCATGTGTTTGAGCAACATGGCCTGGGTAGGGCTGTCTTCAACGACCAGTACTTCGATTTTATTTTCCATAATCCGTTTTATGTTTTGGCTTTCATTTATATAGAGTCTTTATTGTATGTTTGGACGGAATCCCATTTGTTTTACATATTGCATAAAACTTATTGTTCATTGCCGATTTTCAGGATGCCGTCGGTATATTATTCACATTTGTGGTATTTACCTGTTTTTTTAACCGTTTTGTAAATTTTGAATAATGCTTTTTTTCACATTCCGGACAAAGACCGTGGGTGAATTCGGCGTTGGCATATTCCCTGAAATAAACTTCGAGCTGCTGCCAGTATCCTTTATCGTTACGAATCTTTTTACAGTGAGAGCAGATGGGAATCAATCCGCGGAGTTTTTGAATTGTTTCCATGGATTTTTTCAGTTCCCTGTTCGCTTTTTCAAGTTCCTCGTTCTTTTGAAGTACGGCTTCATAGGTCGAGAACAGCAGATCGAGAATCTGCATCCGATCTGAAGTCAAAAAGTGCTTCTGGCCTGCAAAAAAGATTTCGATACCCAGATCTGCCATTGAATTTCTTCGAAGCTCCTTGTTTACGAGCACATATTGGACGTGAGAAAGCAGGTAGTCGTCACTGTATGGTTTTGTGATAAAATGATCCGCCTGGCATTCAAGCCCTTTAATAATATCCTGAGGTTCTGATAGTGTTGTGAGCAGAATGACGGGAATGTCGCACAGATCCCTGCTCGATTTAATCTTTCTGCACAGTTCATAGCCATTGATTCCCGGCATTAATACATCGCTGATGACGATATCCGGACGATGGTGGCGGATTGATTCCAAAGCGGCTTTTCCGTCGTATGTGACAGTGACCGCATACTTGTGTTCTTCGAGCGTGTGGCTCAATTTCTGTGCTTGTGTGTGGCTGTCTTCAGCGATAAGAATGACCACATCCAAAGTCATCTTGTTGGTTTCTTCACTATTCACGGTTTCTCCTTCTCTTGTTTTTTACCAAGCAGTCATGACAGTAAATTTTTAACAGATCCGATTGAAATATTCTATACACAGCAATACCCGATTTTATCCTGAAATGGCATCCCTGACCACCCGGCGGAGATATTCCTTTTCGAATGGTTTTTTGACGATAGGGAATGCGTTATGAACTTCCTGATTGAGTCTGCTTTTGTCCACATGAAATGCGCTTACAATGATAATTGGAATTTTGTTGGTTCGGATGTCATGTTTCAATCTGCCCACGGCTTCGTAGCCGTTTATTTTGGGCATTTTCATGTCAAGAATGATAAGAGATGGAACTTCAGCCTGTGCTTTTTCTATGCCTTCAAGGCCGTCATTGGCCTCGATAAATTGATAATTGTCCTCCCTCAGGAATTCTTTGGCAACTTCGATAATGTTTTTTTCGTCGTCGACGATAAGTATCTTTGGAAAAGGAACCTTTTGTAATGTAAACCAGAATTTTGTGCCTTTTTTAAGCTTGGAATCCACCCAAATTTTGCCTCCGTGCTTCTCAACCAATCCCTTGCAGATTGCCAGACCCAATCCGGTTCCTTTGTACCCGGGGCCGTCGACCCTGCCGAATTGTTCAAATTTTGAAAACATTTTGTTTAAATTATCCTTGGCAATCCCGACTCCTGTATCCGAAACACAGCATTCGACATAATCCGTGCCGTCTTTGATATTAATTTTTATTTCACCGTTCGGGTCCGTAAAACGAAGCGCATTGCTGATCAAATTGGTAAAAATCTGAATGACCTTGTCTTTATCTATAAAAAGTTTGATGGATTTCTGCAGGCATTCGAAATTAAGCTGAATCGCTTTTTCTTTCGCTTGAGATTCATAATTCTGGTACACCTTTTTCAAAATATCACAGAGATCGACAGAGCTTCTTCTTAACTTTAACTTACCCGCTTCTATTTTTGATATATCGAGCAGATCCGTAACCAGCCTGGTCAGGCGGTCCATGTTGTCCATTGTATCGGTGAGCAAATCCCGTTGTGTGTCCGTAATTTCTCCGGCGATTCCCTCGAGGCAGAGAGCGACTCCCTCGCGCATAATGGCAATCGGTGTCCGCAATTCGTGAGAGACCGTTGAGAGGAAATCACTTTTTAACTTGTCCAGCTGTTTCAGATTTTTGTTGACTTCTTTGAGTTTTTCTTCGGTCTGTTTTCTTTCCATGGCGTAGTTCATGGCTCTCCAGAGAAGATGGCCGTTCACTTCGCCTTTTACTAGGTAGTCCTGCGCGCCTTTGCGAACGGCTTCCACTGCGATTCCGGAATCATTGAGTCCGCTTAAAACAATGATAGGCTGGGTGGACGCAGCTTCCTGAATGGTTTCGAATGTGGACAAACCTTGACTATCAGGAAGTGAGAGATCGAGCAGAACAATATCATATTCGCCATTTTTTAAACGATCGATCCCTTTTTTAAGCTGTTCCACGTGATCAATTTTAAAAGTTGTTTCCGGTGCTTCCTGATAGCCCGCTTCAGTTAATATTTCACTCAACAATCTGGCATCTCCGAGATTGTCTTCTATCAACAATATATTTAAGTTATTCAGCTTCATAGTTTGGTCCCTGAGTATCATATATACTCGTCATAATCCTTTTTTTAATGTGGCGGGTTAAGTTCAGCCACTTTCAACCAAAAATTGACAATATATTGAACTGCATTGACGAACTCTTTAAAGCCAACAGGTTTTGTTATATAACAATTGGCATACGGATTGTATACTTGGGATATATCCTCGTTGGCTTTTGAAGTTGTCAGAATTATCTCAGGAATTTGCATAGGCGTCGGGTCAGTTTGGATATTTTTGAGAACATCACAACTGTCTTTCTTGGATAAATCCAGATCTGTAGTGGACTTATTGCGATAGCTGTTTTGTCTCTTAAGAAATGGTAATGATTCTTCTCCGTCATGGGCGGCGTACAAATAGGTCTCCAAATGGCTTTCCTTAAAATTTTCCTGTGTCAAACGGATGTCTCCCTGATTGTCTTCTGCAAGTAAAATGTTTATTTTTGTATTTCTAATTTCAATAATTTGCTTTGTTTTGTCGTTACTTTTCATATATCCTGACCTGATTTAATCAATCTATGTCGATGGCAATTTAACGATAGTCAGCCAATAATTTTCGATCGATTTGGCGATCAAAATAAATTCATTGACATCTACCGGTTTGTTAATATAACAGTTTGCATGGAGATTATATGTTTTTAAAATGTCTTCTTCCGCTTTGGATGTGGTCAAAATAATCACCGGAATTCTTTTCAACAAGGGCTCGTTTTTGATTTCCTCCAGAACTTCGCGCCCATCTTTCTTGGGAAGATTCAAATCCAGAAGGATGAGATCAGGGCGAGGCGCGTTGTTAAATTTGCCTTCCTGTTTGAGAAAAGCGATTGCGTCTTCCCCATTTCCAACAACATGGAGTGTATTGTTCACTTTCCCTTCTTTAAATGCTTCAAGTGTTAAACGGACATCGGCCGGATTATCTTCAATGAGTAGAATATCAATCGGTTTGAAATCAGCTCCAAAATGATGTGTCATAAATTTCCTCCGGGAAAGTTATCTTTTTAATGATTTTCTATGGTAAAATTTTCAAGCTGTCGCAATGCCAAACGGCTTGGTACGCTTTTGTTGTTTTCCCATCGATTGACTGTGCAGAGGGTAACGCCGAGGCGGTGCGCGAATTCCTCCTGCGTCAATTGAAGTGATTTACGAAGTTCTTTAATTTGTTCACCATTCATAGATGCAATCATCCCTTCTGCTTGAGGATTATAAGGTTTTAAATGAGGTTGTTATGCAGATTTATCATTTTACAAATACTATGCCAAGGTTTGGATGAATGGAATTTCTATTTTAAGTCTTTGATAATCAATGGAAAACTGCCACATTAAAATTGCCGGAAACAGATTTTTTATTCATTATGAAATAGTTCCTCACAATATGAAATTGAAAAAACGATTGCACTGAGTGGCAGTTATATGACTTGCATGTATCAATTTTTGGTTAAATATTAGAAATGATTCAAAGAGATTAAAAGGATGGCAGGAGTTTTGCAAATTACGAAAAAGTATTTAAAGAGCAAACTATGATAGTATGATCATAAGACTTGTAATCTATTGAAATATATAGCAATACTATAATTTTTACATATGAGAATTCTATTTTTCTATTTGAAAAGACATTCGAAAATGGAATGCTGGCTGCACGAATGATTGATGCATGTTATCAAATTGAAACAACAATGGGAAAAAAATTCGATATAAAGGGGAATTTATGGATTTAAAAAAGAAATTGAATCGTATTTTTTTGGATAGTCCGGTTTATTTTGGCATACTTGTGTTTGTTGTTCTTTTATCTCTTGAGATAATCGGATACTGGCTTTTTGAGAAGAATCTCCATTTAATTCAAACAAATGCAGTGCAAATGCCGCCGAATTTATCCTATACTGTTGGTAAAATTTTCATTATAATAAGCATTGTTGGTTGCCTGTTTTTATTCTGTATATTCATGCTGTGGCGAAGGGGAAAAACAAAAGACCAGTCTCTGGAAAAGATCATTAAGAACGGACAAATGCTGGTAAAAAAGGATTGTGCGCTCCTGACGACTTCGGTTACTGAACTGGCGCAGGGGAATTTAACGGTCGATATGTCGGTTCAAACCAAGCCTCTTCCGCTGTTGAATCGAAGTGGTATCAATCCCTGGATTCAGGCAATTAACAGTATTATAACAAGTCTTCAGAAAACAGCCGGAATATTTAAGGAGATTACAGCTTTGCCCTGTTCCCGTTTGTGCTATGTCGGAGCGGATTCATTTCTTGAGGGCCGCAAATGTGGGGAAGTGATGGGAGAAGTACTCGGAGGTAAAGGTCAGGTGGTCATTAGTACAGGTTCATTGAAGTCAGTATCGCATGAATCACGGCGCAAAGGTTTTAAGAGCCTGATTCAGGAGAAATATCCTGAGATTCAGATTGTTGAGGTAATTGAGAATCGAGAGGATCCTGAGTATACCTATTCAAGTATCAAGGGCTTCATCAGAAAATACCCCCATCTTTCAGGAATATATGTGTCAGAAGGATCGACCCCTTCTTGTGCGGCAAAGGCTGTTTTAGATAGTGGAAAATCTGGTAAAATCAAAATTGTCAGTCATGATTTGACGGATGAAACCATGCGCTATGTTCGTCAGGGCGTGATTACAGCCACCTTGGGACAGGATCCGTTTGCACAGGGTCACGATCCGGTGATTCATCTTTTTAATTATCTGACTGCAGGCTGGAAACCGCCTACACCAAGATTGTTAACCCGAATGGATGTAGTTACTTCGGAAAATTATCAGAAATTTTGGAAAGAGGGAATTGGTGTGATCAAATCTCTTTCGGACCATTATACAAAGCCAGTTCAGAAAATGTCGAAGAAACCTCTGAAGATCATGGTACTCGGAAGAGAAAGTTCTGCATTTTGGTATCCTGTTCGTGAGGGTGTTTTAGCTGCAGGTAGAGAATTGGAACCCTTTAATGTGAAAGTCGAGTGGACTCTCCCAGAATCAAAAACGAATGAAATAAAAGCGTCGGACTTTAAACCGTACTTTGAACGTGTAATAGCGGAGGAGTATCATGGACTTTCCACGATTGCTCATGATAAGGAAATGGTTCCGTATATCAATAAAATAGTTGATTCTGGGATACCTGTAATTACATTCAATAGTGAACCGGCAAGTATTCGAGGTTTGGTATACACAATCACAGAGCAGGCCGAAAATTTAATGGGATTGAGTGAGAATTTGGCCAGCAGTGCCTATCAAGTCAATATGGCGACGACACAAATTAACGACGCGATGCACGAAATGGCAAAGGGAACCGTATCACAGAATGAGGATGTGAATCGTACCCAGGAAGCGGTTAAATCGTTACTGGCCAATATTGATCAGGTCAATCGGGAAGCAAAAGAGGGTGCAAAGACATCGGTCAATACAGCCCATGCAGTGGGACAGGGAACCGATGCCATGGAAAAAACACTGACGGGTATGCAGACAATTGAAAAATCAGTAGAGGATACATGGCATATTGTAGAGGAGTTGGGAAAACATTCGGAACGAATAGATACGATTGTTGAAATGATTGATGATATTGCTTCGAGGGTCAATGTATTGGCATTGAATGCGGCAGTGGAAGCGACACGGGCCGGAGATTATGGAAAAGGATTTATGGTTGTTGCCAATGAAATACGGAAGCTGGCCAAGAATACGGCCACTGCAACCCAGGAAGTGACGCAGTTGGTTGGAACGGTTCAAGACAGCATTCACAAGGTAGAAAAAGTAATGTCCGGAGGATTAGAGCAGGTAAAAGAATCCGCAAAAATGACAGAGGCTGCCCAGGATTCAATGAGAAATATTAAAAAATTGGTAGAGATGGATAAAGAACGAATGCAAAAGATTTCAGGGACGATCACGGATATGCAGCGTTTTTCAAATGAAGTAGGAGAGGCAATGCAAACTGTGGCTGTTGTGAGTGAAAAAAACACTGAGACAGTGGGACAGGTTAACAGTGCAACGCAACAGGTGAGCACCCAATTGGGAGATTTGGCAACGCTGGCGCAATTGCTCGAGGAAATGTCCAAGGGAGAGCAGGAACTATTGGCAAAGTTTAACCTGTCCGGAAATGCAAACTAATTAAGGTGATGTCATGACAAAAAATTATATCCATTCTTTATTGTCCGGTAAAACATTTTATATTTTTTCAATAGCCATCATTGTTTTTCTCATATTTGGATTTACAGGTTATTTTTATTTGAATCAATATGTGCATTTACTTCATTCCGGACAGTTGATTTCAGCAACGAATACGCAGATGCTCATTGGGAGATATTTTATTATTGGAAGTTTGATTGGGAATGCCATATTTATTTTATTCATTGTTTTATCTATATTTAAAAAAACAATCAGACCATATCAAGACCTGATAAAAACAGGGCGTGTTTTAGCTGAAAAAGATTGTGTCAATTTAACCGATAATTTGGCTGAACTTGCCCAGGGAAATTTGTCGACGACTCTATCCTTTCAAGCAAAACAGATTTTAGCAAAGAGAGTGACTTTGGAGATGGAGAAATTTGCAGACGTACTCAATGAAATGATTGAGAGTCTCAATGAAACTGCCAATGAATTCAATGCAATTACAGACATTCCCTGCCGCCGTCAATGTTATATCGGAGCGGATTCATTTCTTGAAGGACGCAAGTGCGGAGATGTAATGGGGGAAATAATTGCGGGCAAAGGAGAAGTGGCTGTTATTACAGCTTCATTTAAGGCATCGGGTCTGGAATTGCGGAGAAAAGGTTTTGCGAGTATGCTCCGCGAGAAATATCCCGAAATTCAGATTATTGACGTGAAAGAAAATCATGATAAAATAGAAGAATCATATTCTATTACAAAAGATTTGATTAAAAAGTATTCCCAACTCGCGGGAATATACGTCACAGAGGGCGGAACACCGAGTGGTGTCGCAAAAGCAATTGTCGAATCCAAGAAAAAGGGTAAAATAAAAATTGTCTGTCATGATTTAACAGATGAGGTCATGCCATATGTCAAGGACGGTGTTGTTACAGCCACATTGGGTCAGGATCCGTTTGCACAGGGATATGATCCAGTAATTCATCTTTTTAATTATGTTGCAGCAGGCTGGCGGCCATCTACTCCGAGACTGCTGACACAAATGGATGTGGTGACACCCGATAATTACAAGCAATTCTGGAAGGAAGGAAAGGGTGTTATTAAATCGGCTTCCAAACAGTATGCCCAGCCGGTCGAGAAAATGCCTGAGAAACCAATTAAAATCATGGTACTTGGAAAGGAGGACAGTGTATTCTGGTATCCGGTTCGAGATGGAGTTTTATCTGCCGCTAAAGAATTGGAACGATTCAATGCGAAAGTCGAATGGATCCCCCAGGAAACAAAAGATTTTGTAACAAAAGTATCAGATTTAGAACCATATTTTGAGCGGGTGATATCGGAGAAATATGATGGACTTTCAATAGTCGTTCATGACAAGGAGATAATTCCATATATTAATAAAATCGTTGATTCAGGAATACCTGTAATGATTTTTAACAGTGAACCGGCCAGCTTGCGGGGTTTGGTATATACGATTACCAAACAGGCCGAGAAACTGATGGGGTTGAGCGAAAACTTGGCCAGCAGCGCTTACCAGGTTGATATTGCGACAACTCAAATTAACAATGCGATACATGAAATGGCCCGGGGAACAGTATCCCAGAATGAAGAAGTAAACCGAACCCAGGAAACCGTGGAATCATTGATGGGCAATATCAATCAAGTGAATCGGGAAGCAACGGAGAGTACGAAGGCCTCGGAAAATACAGAGAAAGCTGTCAATCTGGGAACAGAAGCCATGGGGAAAACACTAACGAGCATGCAGACAATTGAGAAATCGGTTGGGGACACGTGGCACATCGTCGAAGAACTTGGCAAGCATTCAGAACGAATAGACATTGTCGTGGATTTGATCGATAATATCGCATCGCGGGTGAATGTGCTGGCATTAAATGCAGCGATCGAAGCGACACGTGCCGGGGATTATGGAAAGGGATTTATGGCTGTAGCCAATGAAATACGAAAATTGGCAAGAAATACAGCGGATGCGACGAGAGAAGTCACCGAACTTGTAAATATCGTTCAGAGCGGTATTCATAAAATAGAGAAAGTGATATCGATCGGATTGGAACGTATCAAAGAATCTGCTACGATGACCGGGGAAGCGCAGGATTTGCTGGCAGATATACAAAGTCTGGTTAAAAGGGACAGGGAGCGGATGCAGAAAATAGCCGGAGCAATTACGGAAATGCAGCGTTTTTCCTATCAAGTAGGAGAAACAATGGGTTCTGTCGCTTTGGTCAGTGAAAAGAATACAAAAACTGTGGAGCAGGTGAATAATGCGACACAGCAGGTAAGCACACAATTGAAAGAGGTGACAACACTGGCCAAATTACTGGAGCAGATGTCCAAGGGAGAACAGCAGTTACTGGCAAAATTTAACATATCGGCATAGAAGATCAATTATCAATTTTACATTTTTTTATTTTTGAACAATTAACGAATACACCCGGTCCTGTTTTGCTATAGAATGGACCGGGCTTTTTAATGAATGAATTTCTGCAGATAAATCTTGCAATTCAGCGTCTTCATTGGTAAAATATATACAGCTTTGATGGTTTCCTCTTCTTTTTTATTGGGAGGGTGTCTTAACCGCTTTGGTGACAATTCTGTTTTTAAGATATGGATAACAGCGAATGATTGAAACCATTTTTTTCGATTTGGGAGGTGTTTGCATAGAAGTCAATCCCAAACCGTCCTTTTCCCGTCTTTCCCGATATATTGGCACGATTTCAGAAAAAGATATTTCAGATTTTATCTATCATTCGGAATTAACACACCGTTTCGAAAAAGGATTGATCAATCCCCAAACATTTTATCATCATCTTCTTAATGAATGGAAGACGGATTTTTCATTTGATTTCTTCAAAGAGATCTGGAATTCGCTTTTTACACCTATCCGGCCGGTGATCGATTTACTTCCAAAATTGAAGAAATCCTTCCGCCTGATATGTGTATCCAATACCAACGTGCTTCATATCGAATACCTGAAAGTGCATGTCCCGATATTTCAATGGTTTGATCATCTTGTTTTTTCGTACGAAATCGGTTCAGCCAAACCTGAACATGAAATCTATCAAAATGCGCTCGAAAAGGCCGGGTCACGTCCTCGGACCTGCTTGTTTGTGGATGATCTCCTTGACAATGTCCGGGCCGCAAAAAAAATGAACATGGATGGTATTCATTTTAAAGGTTATGATTCCTTTTTGGGTCAGCTTCAAAAACGGCAATTGATTTAATTGAAAAACGGAGACAACAATGAAAACCCTGCTCTTTGATGGTTCGTTGCATTTTTCAGAAAAAGAAATGCCCCGTCCGGCTTCGGATGAGGCGTTGATTCGTGTTCTCATGGCGGGCATCTGCAACACCGATATGGAGATATTAAAGGGATATATGGGATTTCAGGGTGTTCCGGGGCATGAATTTGTCGGAGAAGTGGTCCATTGCAGTCTGAAGCAATGGATTGGGAAGAGGGTGGCCGGTGAAATCAATCTGGCATGTGGTACGTGTGAACAGTGTACCCGCGGATTGGAACGTCATTGCCTTGAGAGAAAGGTTCTGGGTATTTCCGGAAAAGACGGCGTCTTTGCCGAATATATTACGCTCCCCGTGAAAAATCTGATTGCCATTCCGGATGGGATTCCAAACAAGGAAGCGGTTTTTATTGAACCCCTTGCAGCCGCTTGTGAAATACTGGAACAAATACACATTGAACCGGTGCATTGTGTGGCTGTCATCGGGGATGGAAAACTCGCCCAGTTAATCGTTCGGGTGCTTCGTTTGACAGGATGCCGATTGGCCGCAGTCGGAAAGCACCGGACCAAACTTTCTCTTATTCAAAAATTGGGTATAGAAACGAAATTGTGGACACAGCCGTGTGATGAAAAATTTGATGTGGTTGTTGAAGCCTCCGGATCAACTTCAGGTCTTCTGCCGGCAATGGATCTGTTAAAACCCCGTGGCATTCTCATTCTGAAATCCACAATAAACGAAGATGTGAAACTGAATACGACGAAACTGGTTATTGACGAAATCACAGCCATCGGATCAAGATGTGGCAGGTCTGCGCCTGCCGTGCGGCTGCTTCTGAATCGGTTGATTCAAGTCGATGATCTGATCTCGGCGGTCTACCCCTTTGATCAAGCCTTGGAAGCGTTTAAAAAAGCGAAGGAAACTGACACAATAAAAGTGCTTCTCGAAATGAGAAATTAATTCATGCTGAAAAATGGGATATTATCCGGATTGTCGTATAAGTACTCTGAAAATTTTGCCGGCTGCAGATTTACGAGGATATATTTCTTATGAAAATAAATACCAGTGGGAGCTATTCCAGAATAAAGTTCATTGGATCTTTGGGTGTTGTGCCAGCCAATACGCCGTAGTGAATGTGCGGTGCTGTTGATTTTCCTGTATTACCGGTCAGGCCGATTAAATCCCACCTTTTCACCTGTTGACCGGGCTTGACAAAAATCTCGGACAGATGTGCATACAATGTCCTATATCCGTATCCGTGATCGATGAGTATATATTTCCCGTATCCTTTGTTTTTGATTACCTTTGTGTTAATGGCTTTAACGATTCCGGCTCCTGTCGCGAATACTTCAGATCCTGGTTTAATCGAAATATCAAGGCCCGGATGTTCTTCAATTTTTCCTGTAAACGGATCCATACGCTTACCGAAACTCGATGTAATCCATCCCTTTCGAACGGGCTGGATCGAAGGGTAATGCGCGATTTCCTGTTCCTTCGAAGCAATCGTATTTTCCATATTTTCAGTGCTTTGTTTTAGCCAATCCAGTTCGGTTTCCAATTTGGAAAGATTGATTTCATTGGTCCTGACCTGCGGGAGTTCAATATATCCAGCTCTCAAATTGGTAGACGGGCCGCCGACACCGTATGATAGTTCGGGAAACACAAGCCCAGCTGTAGCCATCATTTGGTGATTTCTTTTTTTAAGGTCATGTAAAACATTCTCTGTTTCGGAAATACGGTTTTCCCATGAAACACTCATCTGTTTCAACAGGTTGTTTTCTTTTTGAAGTTCCAGTACCCGAAAACTGTTATGAACAAGATTAAATCCCTTAAAGAGAAAAAAAGTTACTGTCAATACACAACTGCCACACAGGAAGAGAGCAATCATTAATTTTAATGGTGAAAGCATGAGCGAACGTATGCAATTGCTCGAGGTTTCTCCGAATGCAAGTATGTAACGTTTATGACTCATAGATTGTTTTGAATTATTAACATAGTCAACAGTGTATAAGCAAAAAACACGCCAAAACAGCCTGAACTAGTTGAAATTATCCTTGCTTATGTGAAGAAAAAGCAGTATTTGTACAAACTGTAACTCTTTATTATTCAAATAAAAAGCGTTCATTGGTCTCGATTAAACAATTATTTTTTCTGTATTCAGGCATGAAAATATTCTGTGTTGACAACTGTGGCTATTCTTTCATTTTGGTATATTTGTAAAGGCAAAGTTTTACAAATTAGGGCTTGAAAATAAACGATTTGTTATTTATATTTTCTTAAATTACATCATTTTGATCTTACCGGTAATAATAACCGGAACCGGGAGATTTTACATGATCTTTTTTCGAATAATTTTTCGGACTATTTGGACTAAAAACTTAAAGCTCTATTTACTTCGAAATCAGTTCAGGATTCATTCCATCTTGATGTTTGATTTGTTTTATCGCTCAGAAAATTTGAAAAATCCAAGACCGATTTTAAATTAAAACAGTTTTTAAAATTTATCCGCTATAAAAAATCCGAAAATGGAATAAGGATAGATACAATGAAAACGGTTACAATTTTGATTGTCGAAGATGAGAGCATTGTCGCAGAAGATATCAAACGAAGCCTTGAAAGGTTTGGATATAATGTATGCGGGGTAGCTTCTACAGGAAGGACAGCGATAAACATAGTGGAGGAACATAAGCCGGATGTGGTATTGATGGATATCGTCCTGCGCGGGAAAATGAACGGAATTAAGACAGCCGAAGACATTTATAAAGACTATGATATTCCTGTAATTTATCTCACAGCCTATGCTGACAGAAAAACTTTGGACAAAGCCAAAGTCACAAGCCCTTATGGTTATATCCTTAAACCATTTGAAGATCAGGAACTATACAGCACAATTGAGATGGCTATTTACAAGCATCAGATGGAAAAGAAATTGCGGGAAAGGGAAGCATGGCTGTCCACGACATTAAAAAGTATTGGTGATGCAGTAATCGTTACAGATAAAAATAACTGTATTCAATTCATGAATTCGAGAGCTGAATCCCTGACGGGCTGGAGATTGGGTGAAGTCAGAGGAAAGTTACTGAAGAAAGTAATTCAAATTTTACGTGAAGATACGGGGAAACCGGCAGAGGACTTGACGGCTCAAGTTCTCCAAAAAAAGAAAATTGTTGAATTGACAAGCCATTCGGTTCTTGTGAACAGAGCAGGGGAGACTGTTTCGATTGACGAAAGCGGCGCTCCGATTATTGACGATAAGGGAAGAATATTGGGAGTCGTGCTGGCACTCCATGACATCACAAATCGTAGAAAAGCCGAAATAGCCCTGCAGGAAAGCAATGAATTCAATTATGCGCTGTTTCAGTATAATCCTATTGAGACAGTGGTTGTGGATTTGGAAGGTAGAGTGAAACAATTCAATCTGTTAAAAGAAAAATCAGGTGACCGGTTGCCCCGGACCGGGGATGTGATGTACAAAGATTATGCCCGTTCCCACGAAATTGATATGTACTCCGAAATGATGAACGCCATTCAAAAACAAAAGGTGAAAAAATTTCCGGAACTGAAATATAAAGATAAATATCTTTCAATTACGATTGCTCCGTTTCATCAAGGAGCGATTATAACGTCCCAGGACATTACCAAACGAAAATTGGCAGAGGACACACTCAGCAAATCGGAACGGGAAAAATCCTTGATTCTGAGCAGTGTTTCTGAACTGGTTACTTTTCAGAATAAGGAGATGATGCTTCTGTGGGCAAATCGGGCGGCTGCCGAATCGGTTGGCCTGGATCCACAAGAAATGGTAGGGCGCTTTTGCTATAATGTCTGGCATCAACTGGAAAGCCCCTGTGATGATTGTCCTGTTGTAAAAGCTTTTAAAACAGGACAACCGGAAGAAGCGGAAATGACCACTGCCAACGGAAAAATATGGGCAGTACGCGGGTATCCGGCCCGAAATGAAGCCGGGGAGATCATGGGGGTTGTCGAGGTTACCCAGGATATCACGAATCGCAAACAAACAGAAGTGGAGAAAGAACGTATTCATGCGGAACTTATCCAGGCTCAAAAAATGGAAGCGATTGGTACACTCACAGGCGGCGTGGCCCATGATTTTAATAACCTGTTAACTGCGATTCAAGGATGCAGTGACATGATTCTTATCAGGACCCAGGAAACGGATCCGATTTATCGGGATTTAAAAGAAATTCAAATTGCTGCGGACAGGGCTGCTGATTTGACACGCCAGTTGCTGTTGTTCAGCAGGAAACAGCCCATGGAATTTGCCGTTATCAATGTGAATAAAACGATCGAGAATTTGCTTAAAATGTTTCATCGTTTGATTGGCGAGGATATCAGTATCAGTACATCGCTTGCTCCGGATCTTTTAAACGTAAAAGCAGATCATGGCACGATCGAACAGGTCATTATGAATCTTGCAGTCAATGCAAGAGATGCCATGCCCGACGGGGGTAAATTAACAATCAAAACCTCAAATGTGACGATTGACAACGCTTATAGTAAAAGCATGCCAGAAGCGAGACCGGGGAAATTTGTGCGTATTACTGTTGTTGATACAGGCGAAGGCATTAATGAAGAAATCCTGCCTCATATTTTTGAACCTTTTTTCAGTACGAAAGGCGTGGGCAAGGGGACAGGGCTTGGGCTTTCTGTTGTGTACGGTATTATCAAACAGCATGAAGGATGGATCAATGTACGCAGTGTAAAAAGCAGCGGAACAACTTTCGAGATATATTTACCCGGTGTTCGGAAAAAGGTTGATAAACTTTCCGATATCAGAATTCCTCTGCACAAATTCAGGGGGAACGGCGAACGTATTCTCATCGTCGAAGATGAAATCAGTGTTCGCGATTTCGCGACGATTGCACTCAGCGAGTACGGATATACGATATACTCCACTTCAAGTGTGGCTGAAGCACTGGATGTTTTCGAACGTGAAAAAGGGCGTTTCGATTTGGTACTGACGGATGTGGTATTGCCGGATCGTAGCGGCGTGGATCTTGTTGAAGAACTTCTTACGATCAAACCGGGAATTAAAGTTCTGCTCAGCAGCGGATATACGGATCAAAAGTCTCAATGGGATAAAATCCAGGGAAAAGGATTGCCCTTTCTTCAAAAACCTTATACTTTAGCTACAATATTACAGACAGTCAAGGAAGTACTGCTATTAAGTTCAGAAAATTCCTAACAATCAATACGGTGCCGCACATACCTGTCACCTGATAATAGTTGTCCTATTCCAGAACCTGTTTTCATTGGAAATGTTCCTTTGGATTGGAACAATTATTGCCAGAATTAGAGGTTGAAGTTTCTCCATATGATTTATAAAATGGAGTAACTTTTGTAGTTCCGGCAATTCCAAAAATTGAGGAATACGGGAGCTTGTTTCTTAAAAAATGACAGTGATTTTGTATTGCTTCTAAATATTCTGCAAAACAAGTAATTATTTAACTTTCGTGTTGAAAGGATGATAATGAAAATCAGATTACATAATGTAATCCTTTCCCATACGACATTTATTTTTGTTTTTGGTCAAAAATTATATGCGAAAGCGACTGATAGGTAATGGAATCGGCCTGGCGATGTGTAAAAAATTATGAAACGGTGTGGTGGAAAGGTCTGGGTGGAGCCTAAAGGTGAAGGAAGAGATAAAGGTAAAGATAAAGGTAAAGGTAAAGGAAGAGGGTGCACGTTCAAATTCACTCTCCCCAGATATAAAGAATCGGGGAATTTCATCGAATGAAAAAACAAAAAGTAAAAAGCACCAAGCAACACACCATCTCTTTTATCATCCATAGTATGGCAGATTCATATGGACAGACCCTCTTTAGCGGTATTGCGGATGCCGCTTCCCGGTATAATGTGAATCTGCTTTGCTTTGTGGGAAGAGATTTGAAATCTCCACGGGGATTCGAATCGCAGGCCAATCTCATTTACCACCTGGCCAAACCCCGAGGTGTGGACGGGATCATCATCAGCGGCAGTACCGTTGGTAATTTTATCACCCAGCAAGAATGGGAGGTGTTTTATAAAAGATACCATTCTCTTCCCCTCATCAGTATTGCTGTTCCTGTTCAAGATTTGCCAAGTATCGTTATCGATAACAAGGAAGCAATGACCGGTCTGGTTCGGCACCTTGTACAAGATCATCGCTACCGACGTATTGCATACGTCTCGGGACCTCAACACAATGTTGAAGAATTTGAAAGATATCAAGGCTACCAGGAAGTTTTAAGTGCTGCCGGGATTCTCCTGGAACCAACTCTTGTAGTTGAAGGTGATTTCGAATTTCCATCAGGGTACGAAGCTGTCCGAATTCTGATGGATGAACGTAAAATCAGGTTCGACGCACTTGTCGCCTCAAATGATAACATGGCTCTGGGCGCAATTGAGGCTTTGACTGAACGGGGGATCAAAGTTCCTCAAGATGTGGCCGTCGTTGGGTTTGACGATATCCCCATGAGCGCGACGATAACGCCGCCCCTCACGACACTCCATCAGCCAATCTATGAAATGGGTGAAGAAAGCGTCAAACTCATGTGTGATATGATCAAAGGGAAAAAAATTATTGGGAAAATCCCTTTCCCCACGAAGCTCGTCGTTCGTGAATCCTGCGGTTGTTACCCGTTTGCGACATCATCCGCCATCCAGTTAGAAACCCGGAAAGATTTGGATCATGAACAGGATTTCCAAAAAGAAAAACTGATCGCTCATATGAAGGGGGAACCGACAATCCGAAGCCTCTTCCTCAATGGTAAAGACCTCAATGTCCTTGTGGATGCTCTGAGTCGGAATCTCCATGATCCCCAATCCACTTTATTCATCCGGACATTGAACGATAAACTGCGGCTCACTGTAAAAGCGGGTAAGAATGTTAAAAAGTGGCAGCAATTCATCACAGTCATATGGAAATATGCCTATGCTAAATTCGCAGGGAGAAACGACTTTCTTCGATTGACAGAGTTGCTTGATCAGGCCAGATGCCTCATTGCAGAAGTAGAAAGTCGCAGATTGTACGATATCAGACTTCGATTCGAGGGACAGTCCCGCACCGTTCGCGAGATCAGCGAATCACTGGTCACCCGGTTCGATCTTGACGAATTGATAGAGGTAATTCACACCGAACTCATGAGGATTGAGATTAAAACTTTTTATTTGATCCTCTACGAGGGGGCAGAAACCTCTTCGGATGCAGGACTCACGCATCTGCCGGTCTACTCACATCTCAGTTTAGCCTATCTTGAAGGTGCAAAGTTTCGTCTCGGTCCCCAGGAGAGCCGCTTTCCATCGAATAGGCTGGTACCTTCCCGGTTCTTGCCTTCAGAGAGATATACTCTGATCGTCATGCCGCTGTACTTCCGAACCGAGCACTTTGGTTATGCGGTTTTCCAATATGTTCCTTCAGTGGCAGGGTTGACCTACGAAGCACTCAGAGATCAAATCAGCAGTGCCCTCAAAGGGTCACGACTCTACCGGGAAATGGTTCTTGCCAAGGAAGAAACAGAATACCATTCCAAAAAACTGGAAGAAAGCAACCGGGAACTTCAGGAGTTCGCATATATTGCCTCCCACGATCTGCAGGAGCCTCTTCGGATGATATCGAGTTACTTGGGTTTGATCGAACGGAGATATAACGACAAGCTGGACAAGGACGGAAAAGAGTTTATCGATTATGCGGTGGACGGGGCCAAACGGTTGCAGGTGATGATCAATGATCTTCTGCAGTATTCCCGTGTGACCACAAAGGGCAAACCATTCGAAAAAACGGATATGGAAGAGGTTCTGGAGAAAGTGCTTATGAACCTGAAAATTGCGGTCGAAGAGAGCGGAGGCGCGGTCACGCACGATCAATTGCCCGAAATTATGGCGGACCAAGTTCAGATGGAGCGGCTGTTTCAGAATCTTTTGGGAAACGCGATCAAATACCACGGAGACCGTATACCAGAAGTGCATATCTCTGTGAAACGAAACAAGGAAGAATATGAGTTTTCGATACAAGACAACGGAATCGGGATACAGGAAGAATACCGGGAGAAAATATTCAGGATATTTCAACGGCTGCACACACGGGAGGAATATCAGGGGACAGGAATCGGCCTGGCTGTATGTAAAAAAATCGTGGAACGTCATGGAGGAAAGATCTGGGTGGACGGCAAATTCAATGAAGGATCCACATTTTATTTTACGATACGGAGTTAAAGGGATACCAAAAATATTTAATAAAGGATGCAATGTATGAATGTCTTGTCAATCCCCATAATCATGATTGCGGGTGTATCTTTATTCGTTGGTTTTTATTATTTGTTTATCTATTATCGCAGACAGTTCAAATATCGGGAAGATTTGACATTTGCATTGACCTGTTTGTCTATGGGGGTATTCTGTGTTTTAAGTTTTGGTGAATACAATGCCAAATCAGTCACTGAAGGTATTTTCTGGCAGAGAACCCAGGTTGCCACTTTATCCCTGATTGGAGTTGTATTTGTCTGGTTTATTACAGATTATCTTGGACTGAATCTGAAATGGTTTCGAAATTTATTTTCCGCCTATTTTTTATTTTCCGCGATTTTTATTTTCATTGACCGCAGTACACTTACTTTTAATACAGCTCAACCCGTGATTAAGAAGATCGTATTTCCGTTGTTTGATTTTAAGGCCACTTTCTTTGAAGTTGAACCGGGACCAGTCACAAATTTTACAGGATTGATAGGGGTTTTATTTCTGATATGTACTTTTATTATCAGCGCCAGACAATATCGACTGAACAAGGGATTTAGAACCAGATCTCTCTGTATTGCGATTTCAATTTTTATGGCCGGGCTTTGTAACGATGTTGCTGTGCATGATGGTTTATATCAATTTATCTATATCATCGAATATACATATATGGCTATTATTCTGTTAATGGTTTATTCGTTGTCAAATACAATTGTAGAAAGTGCCATTGTTAAAGAGGAGTTGGTCCGAGAACAGTATTTAATGAATGCCCTTATGAATACCATGACTGATAATATTTATTTCAAGGATAAAGATAGCAAGTTTATCCGGATTAATAAATCTTTAGCGGATTGGTTTGGAATCGGAGATCCTGAAGAAGCGGCTGGTAAAACTGATTTCGATTTCTTTTCCGATGAACATGCCAAACAAGCGTATGAAGGTGAACAGAAAATTCTGCAAACAGGAAAACCGCTTAAAAGTATTGAGGAGAAGGAAACCTGGCCTGATGGCCGTGAAACATGGGTTTCGACAACAAAGGCACCGCTTCTTGATATACATGGAAATATCGCAGGGACATTCGGTATTTCACGCGATATTACCGATCGCAAATTAATTGAGGAAGCTTTTAAAAAAGCAAAAGCCGAACTCGATAAGAAAGCAAAGGAATTAGCGATATCAAACGAAGCCCTGACCAAATCGAATCAGGAACTGGAACAGTTCGCCTATGTCGCTTCGCACGATCTTCAGGAGCCGCTGCGGATGATCTCGAGTTATTTGAGTCTGATCACCCGAAGATATTCAGATAAACTGGAAAAAGATGGAAAGGAGTTTATCGATTATGCGGTGGACGGAGCCAAACGAATGCAGGTGATGATCAATGACCTTCTGCAGTACTCTCGTGTAACCACAAAGGGCAAAGCGTTCGAGAAAACGAATATGGAAGATGTTCTGGAGAAGGTACTCATGAATCTGAAAATCGCAATTGAGGAAAGCAGTGGAGTAATTAACCACGATAAATTGCCAGACATTATAGCCGACAGAGTACAGATGGAGCGGCTGCTGCAGAATCTTTTGGGGAACGCGATCAAATATCGGGGAGACCGAAAACCAAAGGTGCATGTCTCTGTGAAACGAAAAAAGGGAGAGTATGAGTTTTCGGTTCAGGACAACGGAATCGGGATAGAGGATGAATACCGGGAGAAAATTTTCGGGATATTTCAGCGGCTTCACACACGGGAAGAATACCAGGGGACAGGAATCGGCCTGGCGGTTTGTAAAAAAATCGTGGAACGCCACGGAGGAAAAATCTGGATAGACGGCAAATTCAATGAAGGATCGACATTTTATTTTACGATACCTAAAAAACAGGATAGAATTTGAATGGTAATGTTTTCTTGAAAAAGAAATAACGTTTCATCCCGGCACTCAAAATGAGTGAATCAATGAAAATCCGAAATAGTAAAAAAAAGCAACCAACAATCGGTCTGTTAACCGACTGGATTGAACAGAGATACCAGGCGCGTGTCTATGCAGGAATAGTGGACGCATTGCGGGAAAAGAATGTCAATTTGATCTCATTTGTTATAGGATCTCTGCGTGAGCCCTATGGATTCATTGCCCAGCGCAATGTGATTGCCGATCTGGCAGGGCCGGAAAATCTGGACGGTTTGATCATTATGGCCGGTGCATTAAGCAATTATATCGACCAGCACGAATTTGATGCATTCCTCGAACACTATCGCACATTACCTATAACCAGCATTGCTCTTTCACTTCCGGATTTTCCAAGCGTGCTTGTCGATAATAAAAAAGGCATGCATGATGCGATTGTTCATCTGATTGAAGTTCACGGTTATCGGCGTATTGCTTTCATCCGCGGGCCAGTCGGTCACCAGGAAGCGGAAGAACGATATCGTGCCTATACCGAAGTGCTGGCGGAATATAACCTTCCTCTTGATCCCAAACTGATTATGGAGGGCGATTTTTTCTGGACTTCCGGTACCCGTGCAATTCACGAACTGATCGATGAGCGAAGTCTTCGGCCATCTGTAGACTTTGATGCGGTGGTGGCCTCTAACGATTTCATGGCTCTCAGTGTTCTGGAATTACTTGAGGAAAGGCAGATACGTGTGCCTGAAGAAGTTGCCGTGGTGGGTTTCGATAACATTGAAGAAACTACTTTCGTTATTCCCGCGTTGACGACCGTGCAGCAACCTTTTTACGAGCAGGGAAAACTGGCTGCTGAAACACTCCTGTCCCTGATGGCCGGTGAAGACGTTTCCAAAGAAGTGACCTTACCTACAAGACTTATTTTGCGTAACTCGTGCGGGTGTTTGTCCCAAGCCGTAAAACAAGTTCAATCCCTTGAAATTAAACCGATAAAGCAAGCCTGTGAAACAGTTTTGGTTGCAGAGAGGGAGCAAATCCTTGCAGAGATGAAGCAGGTAATGGATGTTTTTTCAAAAAAGTTATCTCCTGAATGGCCAGAGCGTCTATTTGATTCATTTGTTGCAGAAATCACAGATCTTTCTCAGGATCTGTTTATTCCTGTGCTGGACAGCCTACTGCGCCAATCTGCATTGAAAGAATTAAACGCGAATTTCTGGCAGGACGTTGTATCCGTTTTGTATTGCTGCACCAAACCTATTCTGGCTAATAATGTTCGTATGTTATCCAGGGCCGAGCGGCTGTGGCAGCAGGCACGAATTTTAGTTGGAGAAATGTCCCAGCAAATCAGGAGCCGCTATGCGTTCATGCAAGAAAGATATTCCGAAATATTATCCGAGATCAATGCTTCTCTGATCACAACGTTTGACATTCCGAATATGATGGATGTGATCGCGCGTGAACTTCCGCGTCTGAACATTAAAACCTGTTACATTGCATTATATGAAAAGGGAAATAAAGTTCCTTCGGAATGGTCGAGGTTGATACTGGCATATGATCAAAACGGGCGCCGGGAACTGGAAAGAGACGGAAAACGTTTTCTTTCCAAACAGCTTGTGCCGGAGGAAGTTCTTCAAAAAGATGATACCTATGCATTGGCAGTAATGCCTCTTTTCTTTCAGGAGGATCAGTTAGGATTCATTATGTTTGAAATCGAACGCAATGTTCCCAAGGTATATGAGACATTGCGCCATCAGATCAGCAGTGTACTGAAAGGGGCTTCTCTTCTTCTGGAACGGCGTAGGGCAGAGCAGGATCTGGCACAGTCGAACAGGGAATTAGAGGCATTTACTTATTCTGTCTCCCATGATTTGAGGGCACCGTTAAGAGGAATGGACGGATTCAGCCAGATTCTTCTGGAAGACTATTCCGAAAAACTGGATGTTGAAGGAAAAGATTATCTTTACCGGATTAAAAGGGCAAGCAAGCACATGGGAAATCTGATCGACGATCTTTTGAAATTATCACGCTTGACAAGAAGTGAAATGCATTTCAAAAAAGTGAATTTGAGCCGATTGGTCGAATCCATCATTGACGAGTTCAAGCAGACCGATTCGGAGAGACAGATAAAATGGACTCTGGCGCAAGATATCTGTGCAGAAGGTGACGAAGCACTTTTAAAAGTTATGTTGAGAAATTTGATAGATAATGCCTGGAAATTTTCTTCCAGGAAGAAGAATGCGAAGATTGAATTTGGAGTTAGGGAGGAAAACGGCAAGACCGTCTTTTATATCAGAGACAACGGCATCGGCTTTAACATGGATCATTCCGATAAGCTGTTTGAAGCCTTCCAGCGGCAGAATATCGAATTCGAAGGAACCGGTATTGGTCTGACCACGGTTGAGCGGATTGTACGCCGACACGGGGGGCGTATATGGGCGGAAGGAACAGAAAATAGCGGAGCGACTTTTTATTTCACATTGAATTGATGAAATAAATGAACAGTTTACGCGGAATCATAAAAAGAACTATGCATTCATGGTTCGACTTCATCATGAGCTGGTAGGCAGGCTCGGAATAGACACAGAGGCTGGTTATTTTTATCAGAAAATTTCGATAGAGCATTTAACTTCATTCTAAATTACGATGGGGTATATGAAAAAACTTACATTTGTTCTCTCAGTTTTGCTCTCGATTTTCATGCTGGATCTGCATGCCCAGCAGGGAAAGATCCGATTTGATAAAATTTCGATTGAACAGGGGCTTTCGCAAAGTTCGGTGATTTCCATTTGCCAGGACCATTGGGGATTTTTATGGTTCGGTACGTACGAGGGATTGAACCGCTACGACGGATACCAATTTAAAATCTATAAAAATGATCCGATTGACTCTGCAAGCCTGAGCAACAATGTCATCAAGGTAATCTATGAAGATCACCTGAATATTTTATGGGTGGGTACGGAAGGCGGTTTAAACCGTTTCGATCCGGAAAAAGAACGTTTTATCAGATATCTTTCGGACAAGGATGATTCCACTAGTTTGAGCAATGACCGTGTCAGGAATATTTTTGAAGACCGGTTTGGTGTTCTCTGGATCGCTACGGATCATGGATTGAATCGTTTTAATCGGGAGAAGGATAATTTCAAAATATATTATCACGAAGAGAGTAATCCCAACAGCATCAGTCATAATTTTGTGCGGGAAATGTATGAAGATCATCTCGGGAATTTGTGGATTGGTACGGATGTCGGGTTGAATTTATTCGATCGGGAAAAGGAACGCTTTATCCGTTTTTTCCACGATCCACAGGATCCGTACAGTCTCTCCGGGAACAATATACTCAGTTTCGGTGAAGATGCTCAGGGGGATTTATGGATTGGAACCTGGGATGAAGGCCTCAACCGGTTTGACCAGGAGAAAAAACGATTCATTCGATATCGATTCGATTTAAAAGATCCCTACAGTTTGCGTCATAACATCGTACGATCCATTTACGGGGACCGGTCCGGAGAATTGTGGATAGCGACATACGGAGGGGGTCTGGAAAAATACGACCGCGCTCATGATCGGTTCATCCATTACCAGCACGATGCGAATGATCCGTACAGTCTGAGCAGCAATGCGGTCTATTGTATCTATGAGGATCGATCAGGGATTTTATGGTTTGGAACCGATTTCGGCGGTGTTTCAAAATTTGACAGGAAAAAGAATCAATTTGCCCACTTCCAGAATGATCCCAACGATCCCTACAGTCTGAATAACAATACAGTGAATGCTTTTTATGAAGACCCGGATGATCAGGGGAAAATCATCTGGATAGGCACGTGGGGAGGGGGATTGTGCAAGTTTGACCGCAAGAAAGAGATATTCACTCACTTCCAGAATGATCCCTTGAATCCGTATAGTCTGAGCAATGATGTGATTCGATGTATTTTCGAGGACCACACAGGCATACTATGGATCGGAACCGATGGAGGATTAAATCGGTTTGACCGCCGGACCGGGCAGTTTCTCAACTATCAGTGTATCCCCGGAAATCCAAATACGCTGGATTATGATAACATTTATTCAATCTGTGAAGACCATACGAACAGGCTCTGGATAGGTTCCTATTACGGCGGATTGAATCGATTTGATCAGAAAACAGGACGGTTTATCCGGTACCGAATTGATCCCGATGATCCGGCCAGTTTTAACGATAACATTGTCTGGTTTATTTATGAGGATCGTTCCGAGCAATTGTGGATTGGTACGGATGCCGGCGGTCTCAACCGGTATGACAGTGGGAGAGATCGGTTTACACATTATATGAAAAATCCGGATGATTCAAACAGTATCAGTGACAATAAAGTGTTGTGCATCTTTGAGGATCACTCCGGAATTTTGTGGCTGGGGACACCGAACGGTTTGAATCGATTTGATGCGGTCAATGAGCGATTCCACTGTTATGATGAGAAAAACGGACTGGCTTCAAGCACAATTCAGGCCATCCTGGAAGATGACGATGGCTATTTATGGATAAGTACTGTTTCAGGATTGTCCCGGTTTGATCCCCGAACCGAAGAATTTGTCAACTACGATGTGAACAACGGCCTTCAGGGCAACGAGTTTAATGTGAACGCCTGTTTTAAAAGTGTGACCGGAGAAATGTTTTTTGGAGGTGTAAACGGATTTAATTTGTTTTTCCCGCAAAAGATTAAAACAAATCAATATGTCCCTCCAATCGTATTAACTGATTTTCAATTGTTCAACCGGTCGGTTTATATCGGACAGAAAATAGATGGCCATCAGTTTCTTGAGAAGTCGATTTTGGAAACGTCGGAAATCAGGTTAACCTATAAAGAGGATGTTTTCTCTATCGAATTCGCTTCTCTGGATTATACGGCCCCCGATAAAAATAAATACGCTTATTTCATGGAAGGAATTGAAAAAGACTGGAACTATGTAGGAAACAGGCGTTTTGCCACATATACAAAACTTCGTCCGGGGACATACAAATTCAGGGTGAAGGGTTCCAATAATGATGGTGTATGGAACAATGAAGACATCGCTCTGAAAATCAAAATCACTCCTCCATTCTGGTATACGATATGGTTTCGTATGTTCATTATTCTGTTGATATTGGGTGTTCTGCTTGCGGGATTTCAAATGAGAATAACCGGAATTCGAAATCGGAACCGGGAACTGGAACATCGGGTCACGGAGCGCACAGCAGAGCTTGAGGAAACCAACAAAGAGTTAGAGGCATTTGCCTATTCCGTATCCCACGATTTACGCGCACCACTCCGTGGAATGGATGGATTCAGCAAGATTTTGATTGAGGATTATAATGAAAAAATCGATGAAAAAGGAAAGGACTATCTTTTACGGATCAGAAAGGCAAGTCATCGCATGAGTCAGCTGATCGATGATTTGCTGCGGCTTTTCCGATTGTCCCGCGGTGAAATGAGCTTCGATGAAGTGAATCTCAGCGAGTTGTTCCAGTCGGTGATTGATGAATACAAACAAGCAGATCCGGACCGTCAAGTTGAAGTTAAGATAGATAAAGATATTTATATTGTCGGAGATCGATCCCTGCTTAAGGTGATGTTCCAAAATTTGGTCGATAATGCATGGAAATTTTCAAGGAACGAAGCAAAAGCCGAAATAGCATTTGGTATTAAAAAGCAGAATGAGGAAACTGTTTTTTATGTTAAAGACAACGGAATTGGTTTTAATATGGCTCATTCACAAAAAATGTTTGAGCCATTTCAAAGGCAGCATTCAGGATTTGAGGGAACCGGAGTCGGCCTGGCCACGGTTAAACGGATTGTACAGAGGCACGGAGGACGCATATGGGCAGAGGGGCGCGAAAATGACGGAGCCACTTTTTATTTTACACTGGGAAAGTAATTTTTTGAATAATTATTGTTAATTCTAAAGTTATTTTTTAAATTGTTATGAATATAAAGGGAAGATAAAATGGAAGAAAAAATAATTTTACTGGTTGAAGACAATCCAGATGACGAAGAGTTAACGATTCGGACGTTAAGAAAGAATAATATTTTAAACGACGTCGTTGTTGCTCACGACGGCATTGAAGCCCTGGATTATCTTTTCGGCAGAGGGAAATTTAAAAAACGGGATGTGAGCGTTATGCCTGTCATTGTAATGCTGGACATCAAGCTGCCCAAAGTAAGTGGATTGGAAGTATTAAAACGCATCCGCGAAGATAAAAAAACAAAACTCTTGCCTGTCGTCATTTTGACATCGTCCGATGAGGAACGTGATCTTTTCGAGAGCTACCAGTTGGGAGCAAACAGCTATGTTCGGAAACCCGTCGATTTCGATCAGTTTCAAAAAGCGGTACAGCAATTGGCGCTGTACTGGCTTCTTCTCAATAAAGTGCCTAAACCTGCAAGGAGCGAATAGTGGCCATTCCTTTACGCGTGCTGATCGTTGAAGACTCTGAAGACGATACACTGTTGCTGGTGCATGCGCTGAAACAGGGCGGATATAAACCGGTTTTTGAGCGGGTGGAAACACCCGAAGCGATGGATTCCCTGCTTTCACAAAAGGAGTGGGATATTATCATTGCGGATTATTCGATGCCTCGATTCAGTGCACCGGAAGCTCTGGAGACATTAAAAAGCAAACAGATGGATATCCCGTTTATTATCGTTTCGGGCGCCATTGGCGAAGAGATGGCCGTTTCAGCGATGAAGGCAGGTGCACACGATTTTGTAATGAAAGATAATTTTGCCAGACTGATTCCTGCGATTGCACGTGAATTGCGGGAAGCAAAAAATCGACAGCAAAGGAGACTTGCTGAAGAAGAGAAGAATAAAATGAAGGCCCAGCTCCTTCAGGCTCAGAAAATGGAGGCCATCGGCCGGCTGACGGGAGGGGTCGCTCATGATTTCAATAACTTGTTGACGGCGATTCGCGGATACTCGGATATGGCTTTGCTTCAATCGACTCCGGACAGTGCCATATACAAGGATTTAACAGAAATTCAATCGGCGGCGGAACGGGCGATGAATTTAACCCGTCAACTGCTTCTATTCAGCCGAAGGCAGCCGATGAAGTTCATCTCGCTCGATTTAAATAAAACGATCGAAGATCTTCTTGGTATCCTGCACCGGCTGATAGGTGAAGACATTGAAGTTCACTACGATCTTGTCCCTGACACATTGTCGGTTTATGCGGATCAGGTATCGGTCGAACAGATGATTGTGAATCTGATGGTCAATGCAAAAGATGCCATGCCCGAAGGCGGCAAGATAACGATTCGGACAGAGAAAATAAAGCTGAATGATCAAGCTGTTCAAGATATGCCGGAAGGACGTCCAGGACAATTTATCCGGTTTTCTGTTATTGACACGGGAATCGGTATGGATCCGGAAATACAGGAACATATATTCGAACCTTTTTTCAGTACCAAAGAATTCGGGAAAGGGAGCGGTCTGGGACTATCGGTTGTATACGGGATTATCCAGGAACACAAGGGATGGATTCGGGTTGTCAGTGAAGTGCATAAAGGCTCCACATTTGAAATTTATCTGCCCTATTTCCCTGAGCAGCCCAGGATAGAGAATGAATCCATCAGAGAAATTTCTTTGGATAAATATCAGGGCAAGGGAGAACGGATTTTGCTGATAGAAGATGAGGATGATTTGCGCCGTTTTACCGAACGTGCGCTCAACCGGTGCGGCTATGTCGTATACGCAGCGGCGGACCACAAAGAAGCGATGAATATTTTCAAAAAAGAAAAAGGACAGTTTCAGCTTATTTTCAGCGATGTGGTTTTACCCGATATTAATGGTATCAAGCTTGCTGAAAAATTTCTTTCTCTCAATCCCGATATTCAGGTGCTGCTCACGAGCGGATATATCGATCAAAAAGCGCAATGGCAGTTGATCAAGGATAAAGGATATCCCTTTCTCCAAAAACCGTATACCATGATCCATCTTTTAACAGCGATCAGGAAAGCCATTGAAAAAAATGATTGACCTGAATCCATTGGCGCAGGGCAACACCATTTTTCTTGATTCGGAGCGCTATTCCCAGTCTTGTCAGCGATTTCATAAATTCTTTTCCATTTCCCTAAAAAATCCGGATTTGGTTTATCTGAGTGAGATCCTTAACTCCTTTTCGCGATTGCCCTATGAGAACATCAGCAAGATCATCAAACGCCATCACCATTTTGAAGACTTCGACAAAATCCGTCTCCCCGACGAAGTGATGGAAGATCATGCGCGGTATTGCCTCGGCGGAACCTGTTTTTCACTGACTTATTTTCTTCAGGCCATTTTGCATCACCGGGGATTTTCCTGTTATCCGGTAATGGCCGATATGCGGTGGAGTGAAAATGTCCACTGCGCGCTCATCGTTTTGTTCGGCGGATCGAAATATCTTGTCGATCCCGGTTATTTGTTAAACCAGCCTGTGGAATTGACTACCGAACAACCGAGAATATTTCACAGCGACAATTCGGGTGTGGAGTTGATTTTTCATCCCGAAGATCAGTTTTTCCACATCACCACTTTCAACCAGCAGCAGAAAAAATGGCGCTACCGGTTCAAGGACAGGCCGGTTCCTCCGAATGAATTCCTTTCCTGCTGGCTGGATTCTTTCGGATGGAACAGCATGCACGGGTTGTGTCTTACGAAGGTGGAAAAGGGAAGAATGGTCTACATCCACAAGAATTACATGCGGGAAACCACTTATGGCGGCAAGCAGAATTTTAACATCAAGCAGAATTATCACGAGACCATTCATAAAATTTTTGGGATCGATCCCGCTTTGGTGGACGAAGCCAAATCCGCTCTCGAAGCCAATCTGAACCGTGAGCGGGAACTCGGTCTCTGGGTTCCCCGGGAGGAGAGGATCGCTGTTTTATGAAACCGGTTGAACCCGGTCCGGTCAAACTGTTTGCCGGCGTGCTTTTCAGCGATGATACTCTGCTGAAATCGGCTTTGGAGATGCTTTGTGAAAAATACGGTGAGATCGATTTTATCAGCGATCCCTTTCCCTTCGATGATACCGACTATTATGAATCGGAAATGGGGTCGCCGATCATCCGGAAGTTCATCAGTTTCAAGCGGCTCATTCATCCCAAAGAGCTCGCGCGGATCAAAATCGAAACGAACGGGATTGAAGATTCATTGTCCGTGAAGCATAACCGCAAGGTGAATATCGATCCCGGAATTCTGGACTACGATAAAGTCGTCTTAGCTTCGGCCAAATACAACGGGCGGAAAGTCTATCTTGATTACGGCATCTGGGCCGACCTGACGTTCCATTTCGAAAAGAACCGCTTCACTCCCTATCCGTGGAGCTTCCCGGATTTCAAGAAGGAGCTGTACAACGATGTTTTTCTGAAGATCCGGCAGAAGT
>CAZTZL010000026.1:0-40819 GCA_964617625.1 uncultured bacterium | reverse complement strand
TCTGCGTTTTTAATCCCTGAACTTTTCACCGATTCGGAGGCTGCGCCGCTTCTCTGTGCCGGTGCGATTGGGTTCCGTTCTCTTCGTTTGACAAATCTCAAAGATGGCCAGCGTCTCGGATTAACCGGATTCGGTGCTTCGGGTCATCTCATGTTGATGATGGTGAAGCATCAATATCCAAACAGCCGGATTTATGTTTTTGCGCGGAACGAAGAGGAACGCAATTTTGCAGAGGAATTAGGTGCAGTCTGGACCGGTGATACGACTGACACTGCTCCGGAAAAACTCCATGCGATGATAGATACCACGCCGGCCTGGAAACCGGTCGTTGAAGCACTCAAGAATCTCGAATCTGGCGGGCGGTTGGTAATCAATGCGATCCGCAAAGAGGATTCGGATAAGGACTATTTATTGAAACTGGATTATCCGGCGCATCTCTGGCTCGAAAAGGAAATCAAGAGTGTGGCCAATGTGGCAAGAAGTGATATCTCGGGATTCCTGAAGCTTGCCGTTGAAATCCCGATCAAGCCTGAAGTGCAGGAATATCCACTGAAAGAAGCGAATCAAGCTCTGGTCGAATTGAAGGAAGGCAAAATCCGCGGTGCAAAAGTGTTAAGGATGGATTAGATTTTCCACCGGTCTTCTAATATATTTATCCCACGTATATTTCACTTTTGAAATCTGGCTTAATAAAAAGTAATCATCAATTCCGTACGTGAATGAGGGATCAAAGTAACAGCTGATCGTGCAGTTTTCACAGAAACTGTAACGGCCTTCTTTTTTTTGAAACGTTCTGAGTCTGCCGCTCTTATATATCTCAAATAAACGGTTTTGAATGGGAATCCGATGAGCGGTTCGATGGTAGCAGGGGAGAAGAAGTTGATTATCCGGTGAAATCACGAGCGTGGTTGTAACAGCCCGGCAGCGTGGATGATCGATGCGATTCCCGCCTTGTTTCATAAACCGGACGATCCCGCGGTTAATATATACATAAGGTTCAGCCGCTAATGTCAGAATCTTTCTCAATGTTTCTTGAGTTACCGCTTCATTCTCAAAATAGGAAAAGACTGGATTGATCAGAAGAATCAACCGGCGGCTCTGTGCAAAATTTATCATTGCTTCGAGATGATGGGTGTTCTCATTTGTTACGGTAAAAAGTATGTCCGGCGTTTCTCCAAGTGTTTCGGCGATTTTCAGGCTTTGCATGACTTTGTCAAAACAGTTCACACCCCGGATCGCATTGTGCTCATCGGGAACGGGCGAGTCCAGCGAGAAATGGAGTAAGTTGACCAATCCCCTGATTCGTTCCGCCAGTTTGGGATAGAGAATGCAGTTGGTTGTTACGGTTGTCTGAAAACCGAGCTGTTTAGCCTGTGTGAGAAATTCGGGTAATTGCGGATGAAGCAGGGGTTCGCCGCCCGTGAAATCAATGAACCGGACGCCGATTTTTTTCAGATCCCTTAAATTCTTGGCGACTTCTTCAGGATTCGCATCCTTTCCCGGTTTTTTATAAATATCACAAAACACACAGCGCGCATTGCAGCGGGTGGTGATGTAGTAGTTACAGAGCAGGGGATAGAGTTTGAATGGTCTCATCATTATTATTCCATTGAATTATACTAGATCTGCATCAGCCCTTTAGTCAAGTTAATACCTTTGTTAGCCATCGTCTGATTTTTTCTTTATTAATAATGCGCGAACACCTATACCAAAACACAATATACCTTTACCATCATCGTTTTCATAATAATTAAATTCGGGAATAATTAAATCTTGCTTATGCTGAAAAGCAATTCCGAAGCAGATAACCGAATAGTCAGCAGCTTCGTCTGATTCATTTAGAAAGGCCCAATTCTTATTAAAGTAGTAACTTATAAATGGCTGGATTATGCCGATTTTTTTACTCAGTGTCAGACCATATTTATAGTATGGACCTAAGACTGATTTATATCTATCGCCGAATATGACTCCCATATGGCCATTTATACTCGTATCAAAACACTTGAATGATCGTGGATTAATTTGATGCCGGAGGTTAGCTTCTAAAATATAAGGATAAACTCTGATGCCTGTTTCTAAACGGAATGGCAAGCCTGTAGCAATTCCAAAGCTTGGACTAAAATACAGGTTCTTTTCAACTACACCTTCATCATCGACAATCCATAATAAATTATCAACTCCAGGTGTCAATGCTGTTTGTCCCTGTTCTAAGGTTTGTGCAGTATAATAATTTGTTGTTGCACAATTCAATAGAAATAAGGATAAAATCAAAATACAAAATATAAGTAAATTTGATGACATCCTTGGTTAATCCAAATGTGCTTTTGGAAACGTTATCATTTTTCTTTGTAACCAAACAGACCAAACAGTGCGAACAGAGCATACAATCCGTATAAAGCAGGTTCATTGAGTGCAGAACCAAGAAAACCAAGTAATCCTAAAAACCCTAAAAAACCCAGCATGTTTAATTTCATAAAGTTCTCCCTTTTACGATTTTAATGTTTGGAGGATAACGGCTCTCGCTTAATTGTTCCGGTGATCTATAAAAATCAAAGGTAATATCACAGCTACAGGTATCGACAGCAGCGTATTGTCAGGCAGATTTATTGTCAGATATCACCTGTCTGTATAAATAAAATAGAACGATCGTATTAAAAATAAGAAACAGAAATCTTGAAATCAAACTCAAGGTTACCAACTGCCATTCACCTTCGGTTGTTGTCCAATAGGGCGGATCATTTGATAGAGTGATGTCTAAATGTTTAAGAATGCCTTTGCTAATGTATTCGTTCTTGATATCATGCAATGATGCAAAATCTAAAAGTGTCAGAATAAATACAACTATACAGAATAGTATTGTGAGTATTGTAATCGATTTTAACTTTTTCATGATTGGCTGTTTCCTAATTGTTTAAAATACGCATTAAATATTTAGCTTCAGCGGAGATGATGGTGTCGTGCGCTGTAAGGTGTGATTCATATTTCGAACCTGCTGTTGTTCTTTTATATGGATATCTGCCTTTTTAAAAAAATCAGATTCCAATTGAACATGATACAGAAAAAAGAGTGCTGTGCCAATCAATGTTAAAAATATTTTGATATAGTTTGTTGGCGGGTGACTATTTCTTAGCCGTATTCAATGTTTTTACAAGATCAACCATAAGAATCAACAGAGCCAATGAACCGAGAATCGCCGGAATCAAATAGACATCACCGGTTTTCACACCCTCAAACCATTGTCCGAAAACTGCACTTCCCTGCCAGGCACCGATATAGCCCCATATCACTTTGGAAATGAATGAATTGAAACCCGGTCTGGCATACAGCTTAAATACAAAATGCAATACTGCGGAAACAACCATACTGATGATCAGTAAAACGAGAAAACTTGTAAAAGTCATTTGTCATCTCCCCCTTTCTTTGCCCATCTTTTTAGATTAGCACAGCACTCCGGGATAAGTAAAACTTAGCCAACACTGTTTCGGTAGCGTCATTTTCTTTATTTGGACTTGCTTTGACAGAAATACTCACATTTCCGTAGCCGTCGCGTGCGCGAACAGTCAGACCGATCATTCGATATGGCAGATTGACCTGTGTCCCGGAAACGGCTGCAATGATTTTATCTCTGCAGATGATTTCATACCCAATGACGTCGCTGCTTTCTGAAGGATTCCAGGAAATCCCGTTTTCATGATGATATAAGACATTGGAAGGCGGTTCCGGTACGTCCCAATCGTTCAGTACGTTTACGATGGCATTAGCGACAATGGCATGTCCTTTCCGGTTCAAATGCACGTGATCCATCACTACATCATGAAACTTCGATTTAATCAATGGATATATATTTACAAAAGCACAGTGGTATTGAAGCGCCACGTCACGGAATTGGGGTACGAGCAAATGCACACGGTCATCACCACCAATCGCTTTTTTTGAAGATAGAGAATCTAGAGCATACGGTGGAGGCGTGACAATCGTAATATGCGGTGGTGCATTACCAGAATTGTTGAAATTCTGGATTTTTTTTATCAATCTAACCAGATTGGGTGCAACCTTATTTTTTTTCTTATCGAAACATGCTTTACTATCATTCGTGCCTAAAAGAATGATTACTTCATCAATGGGTTTTTGATGGCTTTGATTTAATCCCCATTTTAGATATGTTTCTATATTTCTTAGTGCATTCCACGATGGTTTACCACAATTATCAAAACCAATTGTACGGCCGCCTTCTGAGTTATTAAACACACTGTCCTCTTTTAGTATATCCGCAAGAGGGGTCGGCCAGCCGCCGTTAATCACACCGTTCGAATCGCCTATGGCAAGAATAATCCGGCCGCTGGTTTTTCGTTCCAGATTGATGAGTTCTTCACTCATACTTTTATTATTTGTGTTACTACTGTTGCATGAACATATTAGTACAGTGATAAGCAAAATGTTTGTACAGATGTTAATCAATATTAATATTTTTTTCACGATACCTCGATTATTATCATAGCCAGACTACTTCAGCAGCATCATTTTCTTTGCCTGGACAAAGTCATTCGTAATTAATTTATAAATGTAAATCCCAGAAGCCATATTCTCTGTGTTCCATTGAACCGTGTGTTCTCCTGCATTTAATTTGGTGTTGACCAGTGTAGTGATTTCTTTGCCGAGCAGGTCGTAGACGATGATTTTTGTTTTAGATGCTTTAGCAAGTGTGTATCTGATTGTGGTCGCGGGATTGAATGGGTTTGGATAATTCTGATACAATTCAAAGTTTTCAGGAATATTTGCATCAAATTTTGTTTTCACACCTGTTTGTGTCCCAATATAAAAGTGATAACCCATATCTACCTGATCCAAATCGGGATTTTCATCGGTTCGAGTGGTCATAACTTGTAGTTCTAAGGAGATGGCTGTTTGACTACCACTATCTACGCAAGGACTTTGTTGAGATTGTCCAGAGTTAACTTGACTAAGATAGTATTGTTCTAGCGGGCCGTTAGTAAACAGTGGATCGATAGAAATGTTTCCATAGGTACCGTTATAGTTTCCATCCTGTATATCAGAGTAACTCACAATAGGATTCGCAACAGTAAAAAGTAAATCATTATTATTTTCCCACAAGATACAATTTTTTATTACTGCATAGTCATCAGTATTAATAGCCCAAATACCTGTGCCAGCATTCCCTGTAATTGTATTATTCACAATATGGAATTCTGATTGAGGAAAACTCTGGTCATTTGCTATATAAATTCCATTACTGTTGTTAATAATAAGATTATTGAAAACAGTCGGATATACTGAATTAGATTTCCATACATTTATTAAAGCAATGCCGCCCCCACGGAAAGAAGCAGTATTCCCTTTAATTATGTTATGACTTATATTTGGAATTGTAGGTCCCCATAGCGAACTGCCAGCGGATATTCCTCCTCCTATCCGGGCACTGTTATTCTCTATAATATTACCAGTGATGACTGGGGAAGATATTCCCGCTTGTGTCGTACCTATGTAAATTCCACCACCTCCTGAAGAAGCAGTATTATTCACTATCCAATTATTTTTAATAGTTGGTGAGGAGGTAATGCCGATTCCACCTCCACTGCCATTGGTAACATTCCCATTTATAATTTTGAAACCTTCAAGAATTGACCTGTTATCCTCGTTTGATGTGAATTCTACTACTCTGCCAGTTTGCGAACCATCAATTATGGTTACGTCTCGGCCATTAGAACTTTTTACAGTGATGGCCTTACCTTTAAAGTTTATGTGTTCATAATAAGTACCTGTATTTACAATAAGTGTATCACCATTATTTGCTGCATCAATTCCTTGTTGAATGGTTTGATAGACATCGGGCACATTTAGAACTGTAGCCTTAGAGATTGAATGACAGATGATGAATAGGGATAATAAGAAAATTAATTTTTTCATCTTTATTCCTCCTATTTTTTTTTACACCTGTTATGTTTTTCAGTCATTAGTGATGATCAGTAAGGTGCGTAATGCGCATCTTACTTCAACAGCATCATTTTTCTTGCCTGGACAAAATCTTTCGTAATCAATTTATAAATATATATTCCCGAAGCCATATTCTCCGTATTCCATTGAACCGTATATTCTCCCGCATTCAAGTTGGTGTTGACCAGTGTGGCGATTTCTTTTCCAAGAAGGTCATAGACGGCAATCTTCACTTTAGAATTTTTAGCAAGCGTGTATCTGATCGTGGTCGCGGGATTGAACGGATTCGGATAGTTCTGATCCAGACTGAATCGAAGGGGGAGACCCTGCTTGTTTCCGTCCACATCGGATGGCTGTCCGAATAAACCGACAGCGAATGTGCCGAGTTCGGTGATACCGCCCCTCGAAATGGAGTAGGGTTGTGAGAAAAACTGCGTCGTATAATCTCCGGTTCCGGCTTCTGTCATGGTCGTTAAATTGTAGATTCTGGCATTGCCGGCGCGATCGTTTTTAAAATCAGTATCTTCCGAAGAACCCATCCATCCAAATTGGAGCGTGTAATCACCGCCCCCGGAAGTTTCCTCATCAATGCTCCATCTGACTTTTACCCGTCCGCCGTAAGGAGCCTTGTCGTTGTCCTTAAGCGCACTGACACTGATTGCATCCACTGTGCCGGTGTTGGTGATCCAGACCGGTGAATAGAGGGTTGTGCCGACAGGATACAGTTTTTGCGATGAACCGACATTGTTCAGCTTCAGAGTCCCTCCATCACCTGTAACAATGAATGTAGTCAAGTCGCCTTCGGAAGCTGAATCCGCAGTCATTGTGTTTACATCCAGTTTCAGTTTGCCGGAAAGGTCAATGTATCCGGCTTCACGTGAAGCGTGAAGCGTCACCCCTTTTGAATTGGCGATAATCAGGTTCATCGGTTTGACGGAAGAAGGATATTCCGAATCTGTTGTGGTCTGTGAAGCGGATCCGGAATATTTGAGCGATGCAACCGGACCGTACATGAGTGTATTGCTTCCGGCAGAGAGAGCCCCATTTTTCAATTCCAGGATTCCATTGACGGTAACCGAATTGGACAGAGTCAAGCCAGCACTGTTGTCAATTAATAAATTGCCGATCGTTCCGGGCATCAAATTCCCGGTCACCTGCGCCTGGGATCCGTTGAAGCCGTATCCTGCTGCCGGATCGAATGTTTGCGAACCAGTGTTCGCAATCGAACCATCGATGCCGTTTGCGTGTGCAGTCAGGAGCGTGGCTCCTGATTTCAGATTAAAACTTCCGTTTCCTTCGAGAACGTTTGTCCCCATATCAAGTGTTGCGCCGCTATCCACTTCAACCGGGAAACCGCCTTCGCCAAATGTGACGTTGTCAAAGGTCAGTGACTGCGGAGTGCCGCTTCCGGTAAAAACAAATGCAGCTCCGCCGTTGTTTGCATTCTGGACCGTGGCATTGGTTATAGAAATATTTCCTTGAACATTCCACGTCGTTATTCCAGTGCCTCCCTGTGTTCCCCTGCAAACGGAAAAGTTACCGCCAGTGACATTGATATCCCCGGCTTGATTGATTGTGACATCTGTATTCGCATCGTTTCCACCATATGCCGTGAATTGTCCACCGCTTTGGATGACATCTCCATTAATGTTAATTAAGGTTTCTTCTCCTGCAAAAAGTGCACACATCTGCCATCGGCCGGTTCCTGTATTCTGAATTGTGATATTACCGCTAATCGTATTTTCATTCCATTCAAGACTTCTGGCCCCGATTTGATTGGGGCAGTTCCAGCGGATGTTATAGAAATTTTGATTTCCGTTAGAAGGAACTGTCGTATTCACACTGTCGATAAGGCAAGTCGAGTTATACTTCCACACAGCCAAGGGTAAAGAGCCGCCATTCTGCCTGTGAGCATAGACGCCGTCACTTACAAAAGTCAGGGTTGCGGAAGCGTCTTGAGCAATCGAGCCATAATTTTCGATGGTTCCCTCAACCATCATATCCACACCAATCCCGTCTTTCACTTTAAACGTAACGCCTTTATTGATAACCATGGTCCCGCCTGAGGCAATTATTAGTTGATCCGCCGAATCCGCAGTAGTGACCGTAACCGTGTATCCATCGAGAATTGTAATTGCTCCATCCGAAACATCGGGGATGGCCGGTGCCGGATGAATCCATCCCGTACCGTCATGCCGCGCCCAGGTAGAGACATCGTTCCAGTTTCCGGATTGATATGATTTAAATTCGCCGACAGGTTGGTAATAATCGGTACCGCTGTCAAACGCTTCCACATCGAAATAATAATCCACACCGTGGTTCAAACTGTGCATAACCACACTGTCGGCATCGTAGACCATGTAATTGTTGTACAATTTGTCAGAGGCAATTCCGTAACGGATAATGTAGCCGTCCGCATCGGCAACGGGCGACCATCGAATCACGGCATCCCGGCCGTCCAGCGGATTTCTTTCAACCGTCACGCCGGTCGCTTTTGTAAAGACGGCCTGTTCTGAATTTCCAAAAATTCTTAGATCCCGGACAGCGAAATTTCCCTGTCCCGGAGTGAACACATTGGACAGTTTAATATAGCGGGTCGTGACAGGTTGGGCCAGTTCGATATAATCGTGCGGCACGTCAAGCATATTTTGACTTTTGTCTAAAAGCATTCCCCAGTTCATACCGTCCGCAGATTTTTCGATGGTATACTGCTCATACAACAGTTTATCACGGCCGCGCACCAGATCCGGATTGGTGCCGTGTTCCGCAAAATTGACCTGAATGGCTTCGACACTGCATTCCTTGCCGAGATCGATCATCATCCATTCATCGGAGCCTCCGGTTGTAGCGCACCAGTACGTCCGAACCTCTTCATCTACGGCTAATTCAACGCCATGATCGGCCAATGAAGAAGAAGCCATAGTCTGCTTTTTGTTGGACAGGAGCAGCATACCGGCAAAACTGTTGTTGATGATGTCGGTCTTTTCTCCCGGATAAAATTGGGGATAATCCCCCAAAACCGTGTTGCAGTGAATCTGGCCGTCTTCGTCAAAATCAACCGGCCACAGACCGAGTCGACGTTCGAAATCGGCATTCACTGAAATGGACATGGTGCCGATGTGCCAGTATTGACCGTCCTTGTCTTTGAATGTACTGCCGTGCCCCGTACCGCATATAAATCCGGTCGGTTTGAAATCACACGGGCTGTACGTGGCGTATTCGTAAGGTCCCATCGGAGAGTCGGCTACATAAATACCGTCAGCGTAGGTCTTGAATTCGGTGCCGGGACCTGCATATTGCAGATAGTATTTATTGTTTTCCTTGACCATCCATGATCCTTCAATCCAGGGGAATTCATCAAGCAGATTATCATCCCCACGTCTTTCCCAGCCGTGTATGTCGGCATGATTGTAAACGATATTCACGACGGAACTGATTTCCTGAAAACTGAATGGATCAAGTTCCACGGCATGGGTGGGGGAGGAATTCGAGAGACCGTAGTACATATACAGACGGCCGTCATCATCCAGGAAAAGATCCGGGTCACCGTAGGTTTTACTGCATTGAGGACCGTACTGCCAAACACCCGATTTTGGATCAGCGGTTTTATAGGTTTGACCAACACTGGATGGGATATAAAACAGAGTGTCTCGTATTGCCACAACGCCTGGAGCGTATGTTTCAATATCAATACCTGTTGGAATGATCAGTGTCCAGTTGCGAAGATCGGTTGAGGTCCAATATCCTCCCGAACGTGAAGCAAAGAGATAATAATCGTCCTTGAACAAGACGATGACAGCATCAGCCGCTTCACGCGCATCTGTGGCATCAACCATAAAACGATAATTGAGATTCAACGGATTGCAAAACGTTTTCGGGTTCTCTGCAGGCTGAGCAAGAAGAGATGCGCACAAAAGAAGCATGCAAAGAACAAGAATGCTAATTCGTATTTTTGTCTTCATCGTATTTTCCTCCATATGTTTTAGGTATTAAAAAAATGTATTTTATCCGAATGGTTTGATCCTTTGCCGGATTATCTTTTTTTGTAAATATAAAAAATTGTATGCTAAGAATATTGATTGAAGCTTTATTAATATTAGAAAAAAACATTGAGTAAATCAACTGTTTTTTGTACCAAAAGATTTCTTTTTTAGAAGAGATTCGAATACAGAAATATTTTCGGACTGCCGGTTTGCAGAACATCAATCATTGTGTTTTTAAACAAGGCAAATAGTATTTTGAATTTCTGCGATACTTTAATTCGGATGTATAAGGTCTGTTCAATTTCAATATTAAAGAAAAAGGAAAATCTATCCGAGTTGACCGCTATTAAAAATCAGGATCGGGAGTGTTTATTCATTATGCCCAAATGATTTTTGATTGTCTGAGTCTGTTCAGTTTTTTAAAGACGGAAGTTCATGACTACATTCATATACATTTCATATCGACTATCCCGAAGTTTCGGGATAGTGACCACTTCCGGATTGAAGCTTTAAATATAAGGTTTCCCTGACTGCAGGAAGGCAGGAAAAGATATTAGATAACTTATTTTCTGGCGATCCAGACGGTCATTTCCCCGGGGCCGCGATGCGACCAGGCATAGTAAGGGATTTCAATGAGATCCGATTTCCCTCCCGGATATAGAACCTTGATCCCGGTAATGCCGTGTAACAAGTCCGGCCGTGATTCGATCGTAAATTGCGCATCATCGGGAATGATCCGGTCGAGCACTTTGCCGTCATTATCCACTCCTTCGGCGCAAAAGGTCAGCGGACCGCGGATCAGTGCGACTTTGTTTGAATCATCCTTGACTTTCTCATTGGCCAGTACACGGCGTATGGGCATAGGCAAGCTCAGTCTGACCACATCCCCTTTTTCCCATTTGCGGTCGATAACCGCATATCCCTGATCCATCTTGATATTCGCGTGTTTTCCGTTGACCGTCAATGTCACTTTTTCCGTATCATTCTCCGCGAACCGGTAGAGATCACCGGGCAGGGGTTGATTCATGGCCCATCCTGGAATTCGGACGCGAAGTGTGAATTGTTTACGCGACTTGGGATCAACGTGAATCACGATGTTGCCATCCCAGGGATAATTTGTCTCCTGGCTGATCGCCACCTTTCCCTTGTCCAACTGAATATTCGCGGAGCAAGCAATGAAAAGATTCACGTACAGGGACTGGCCCCGATGGGCAAAAATATAATTGGGGACAGAGGGCATAAACCGGATCACGTTGGACGGACAGCAGGAACAGTCGAACCAGGGCTGGCGCGTCAGGGCGCCTTGATTGAAAGCGTACTTCCCATCCGATGCCAGACAATTGGGGTAGAAGAAAGACTCCCCGTCCAGAGAGACGCCGGAGATCATGCCGTTGTAGAGCGTGCGCTCCAGCACGTCGATGTACTTCGAATCTCCGTGCAGAAGGAACATGCGCTGGTTCCAGTAAATATTGCCGATGGCCGCACAGGTTTCGTTGTAAGCCGTCAGATTAGGCAGTTCATAGTTGTCGCCGAACGCTTCGCCGTCATGACGGGCGCCGACACCTCCGGTCAGGTAGATTTTCTTGGTGACCACATTGTCCCAGATTTTATCGACCGCGTTCAGGTAAAGAGAATCCTGCATCAGCGCTGCGATATCGGCCATGCCCGCATACATGTACATCGCGCGAACGGCATGTCCGACTGCTTCATCCTGATCGACTACCGGGATATGATCCTGGCTGTAAGCGCCGTAGAGTTCATGCCCGGTGGCATTGCCTCTTTGATCCAGAAAGAATTTGGCTAATTCCAGATATTTCCGATTCCCGGTTGCCAGATATAATTTGACCAGGCCGGTTTCAATAATCTGATGTCCCGGCGGCTGCATCTTTTTGCCGGGGCCGAAAACAGCGGCAATTAGATCGGCATTCTTCAGTGCGATATCCAGAAAATTTCGTTTGCCTGTTGCCAGAAAATGAGCATAGGCCGCCTCGTATATGTGGCCGGCGTTGTAGAGTTCGTGGTTGGCACCCAGATTAAACCAGCGCGGTCCCGGTTTGACCCACCATGCAGGTGCAGTGTCCGGATTGATTGTTTTCCAGGTACAGAGATAGCCGTCTTCTTCCTGTGCAGCAGCGATTTTTTCGATGATCGAATCGATATACGATTCCAGTTTCTTGTCCGGGTTCGTTCTAAGCGAATAAGAAGCGCCCTCGATGATTTTGTATACGTCCGAGTCGTCGAAAGGCATCTTGCCTTCGTAATCTCCTTCGAGCAGTCCGCCCGCTCTTTCAAAATTGCGCATCCGACCCTCTTCCTCGCATTTCTTGAATCCATAGGGAATAGTCACGTCCCTGTTGGTTGCGATCCTTTTCGACCAGAACGTATCTGTCAGCGTAACATCGGTGAATGAAACCGGCGTGATTGGATAACCCCATTTTTCATTTTTATTCTTAAAAAGACTGCATGAAATTGTAAGGGCAATGAAAACAGCTAAAAGGATTTTCAGGATAGGTGAATTGAATGATTTTTTCATTCTTTTGGCTCCATTATTTTCCGTATTTATGGATTCACGGTTTCATGAAGGTTTGAAACGAGAAAGATCTTCGGATTCATTGGTCCACATGGCCAAACCACAGTTCGCGATAGATGCTTTATTTCCTTACTTCATAGCAATAGTCTTATGTAAGAATAATTTATAAACAATTCCATAGAAATCAAAGTCCCGAACTATTTTTTTGAAAATTCATTAAGCCGGAAATAATTTGGTTCTAAAAATAAAAAAAACGGCTCCCATCAAACAGAGGCCGGCAAAGAGGTAATTGATGTCGAATTTTTCCTTCATATATAAAATTGAAAAGGGAACAAAAACGGACAACGTAATGACTTCCTGAATGATTTTTAGCTGTCCCACATTTAAAACCTGATGCCCGATCCGGTTTGCAGGCACCTGTATGAGATATTCAAAAAAAGCGATGCCCCAACTGACAAGGGCGGCTATGATCCACGGTCTGGATGCCAGATTTTTAAGATGTCCGTACCATGCGAAAGTCATAAAAATGTTGCTAAAGGAAAGCATGAGAATGGTCAAGTAAACATTTTTCATTTTTTCTCCTGTTTGTTTTAACTGATTACTCAATAATAAAACAAACCAGTCAATCTGTCAAGCAAAAAAATGGACAGCGTTAAAAGGCTGTCCATCGAAGTGTTGTATCCTATCTCTATCGATTGCTATTTAAAAAAATAGTAATAGCACATTTACGAGTGCACTCAGGTATTTCATTGTTCACACCTCCTTCTTTAATCCTTCTCCAGATGATCTGTGTCTTGTCTCAATGCGATGCGGAGAAAGGTTCTGTGTAGAGCGTTTAAGAGAGAGGTGGATTCCCGCTCCGTGTGAAAAACCGATTCCCTCTCAATTATCGGAAATCCCAGAATGAGACATAAGGGACACCTTCTCCCCAGAACAATGTGATTTTGAAGGTCTTGCACATATCGATATCGGTGAAAAGAACATCCATTCCGCTTAATCTTTTAACTCTCAGATCATAAAAACAGCTGTTTTTTGAAGGTTTGAATGAAATATTTGCCTGATCCCTGTCATTTAAAACAATACTGCCCAGAAGATTGTTCGACCAGAAATCCATATTTGATTCTGATATATACAATTCATCAAAGATAAAACCCGTCTGGTTTTCGATAATGATGTTTTGTCTTACATAGGCGTTTTTGTTCTCAAAATAGAGGCTTATGTTTAACAGCATACACAGGTTGACCTCCTTGAAAATGATACTATCTCCGTTTATTTTTGTCGCTTTGAAATCGTATTTGTGTTCTTTTGGATCGTTCAGAGTAAACTTGATCACTTTTTTTTCGTCAGGCTGAAAAACGCTGTCTTGCAAAACATTATCACCCCACTGATTTTTTCCTGCTGGAGAAATTTGTACCATCCTGATATCAAATGAAGTCTTATTGATCAATTGAATAATTCGCTGGTTTGAATGTTGCTCGCCGGCAGAAAGTTGAATGGTGAACAAACTGCTTAAAAAAAGGCTTATGAGCAGATTTTTGCTTTTCATGGTCTGTTCCTCCTTAAATTATGGTAACGTGGTTTCAATATAGATTTATTGCTTCAGTCAATCCGTTTGACTTTTTATCAAATATCCGGAATGCGTTGTCTCAAATATCTTGTATGCGCCGATTTTAATACGATCGGCGATGAGAAACCAGATCAGCGCATATCCCCAGACAAACAGGGCCCAGGACCATCCGATCGGAGTCATGAAAAAGCCATACACTGTAATAAGTGTAGCAATCATTTGGGTGCCTATGACAGCTCCCAGCAGAATCGGTGCGGGGCGGTGAGACCAGAATGGTCCTTGTGTCCTGGTTACAAAAATAGTTAAATGTCCTGCAACGGAAAGCTTCAGATACATAAAAGACTGAATCATATCTCTGCTCAGATGGAAAACACGCTCTCCGAGATAAAACAATCCGAATGAAGCAATGACACCGCTTACACCCAGAACCGTCGCGATACCCAAGACCCGCTGCATATTCCAACGTTCGGGTGTTTTCGAATAAACAACCCGGTCGTATGCGATAGACAGAATAGCGCCGTCGTTGAGCAGAGCGAGCAGAACGATCATGATGGCGGTGACCGGATAAAAATTGAAGACCAGAATGGAGAGTGTCATAAAAAGCAGCACACGAATGGTTTCGGCAATCCGATAAATGGCGTAACTGGTCATCCGCTGGAAAATTTTTCGGCTTTCCTTGATCGCATCGATAATCACGGACAGCCCCGGTGTTAAAAGAACTATATCCGATGCCGCCCTGGCGGCATCGGTTGAACCCGATACAGCAATGCCGGCGTCGGCTTTTTTTAAAGCCGGCGCATCGTTGACTCCGTCACCGGTCATCCCGGTAATATGACCTTCCTTCTGGAGAACATCGACAATGTGGTATTTGTGTTCGGGAAAAACCTGGGCAAATCCGTCGGCATCCTCGATGGATTGGGCCAGTTGTCCTGCTTTATGCTGTTTTGTATCATCAAAGAGCTCGGCATTCAGAATATGGGTCCCGAGACCAAGCTGTCCCGCGATCTCCTTTCCGATGGCGACCTGATCGCCGGTCACCATTTTAACCCGGACACCCATTTGTTTGGCGGTTTCAATCGTCGACCTGGAATCTTCTCTGGGCGGATCGAAAAGAGGCAGAATACCTTCAAACCGCCACTTCCCGCTTTCATACGTGGAAGCGATCCCCAGAGAACGGAATCCCTTGGCAGCGAATTTATGAGTGACCTCATCGATCTTGGATTTGAGGCTCTCCGCATTGGCCGACATCGCCATGATCACCTGGGGAGCGCCTTTGGCCACCTTGTAGATCTTTTTATCAGATTCCTTAACTTCGGCCTCCGTGCGCTTGTGAACCGGATCAAAAGGCTGGAAATGAACAATTTGATATTTTTCCAGTACCTTCCGATCTTTTAAACCTTCGATTACAGCCTGATCAATAGTATCGTTGTCCTCGGAACGTGAAGCAAGGGATGCGTGCAAGATCAATGTTTCATTCGTTATATTCTCAACACAATAAGGATCTCCCAGCGTCAGCTGATTTTTGGTCAGCGTTCCCGTTTTGTCCGAACACAAGACATCAACACCGGCCATTTCTTCGATAGATGCCAGGCGACTGACAATGGCCTGTTTTGCAGCTAACAATTTTGCCCCGACCGCCATGGTCACTGACAGTACGGCAGGCATGGCAACCGGAACGGCTGCAACCGTCAGAATCAAAGCAAACTGTAGTGTTGTGAGAATCCGGTCGCCACGGAACAAAGCCACAGTTAGAATAAGAATGACGAGCGTCAGTGCGATCACAATCAGATAATCGCCGATTTTTAAAACAGCGCGCTGAAAATGGCTGGTTTTATGTGTCTGTTCCACCAGTTCCGCTGTTTTGCCGAAATAAGTGGATTTTCCTGTCGCATATACCAGTGCTTCGATTTCTCCCTGACTCACAATGGAACCGGAATAGACCACGTCTTCTGCTTTTTTTTCAACAGGTAGAGATTCTCCCGTAAGGGCGGATTGGTCCACCTGAATAGGGTCACCTTTCATGAGTTTCGCATCGGCTGGAATGATTTCTCCGATGCGAAGACGAAGTACATCGCCGGGGACGACTTCCCGGGAAGGAATGGTCATCCAGTCACCATTTCTTTTCACACGCGCTTTTAGCGCCAGCTTTTTTTTGAGCGCCTCGATGGCATTGCCGGCCTGAAACTCCTCCCAGAATCCCACCACTGCGTTCATTAACAGGAGAACAGCAATGATTATCAGGTCTGTCCAATGGCCGACCACTCCGGACAAGAGCATCGCGATCTCAATCATCCAGGGAATCGGTCCCCAGAAATAAGTCAGAAACTTGAGGAATGGATTGATTTTATCTTCTGTGATTTCGTTGTATCCATACTGTCTCAGTCTTTCAGATGCATTTTTCTGATCCAAACCTTCAGACGATACATCGAGCTGTTTCTGTAATTGTTTAATTGATAGATCTGATATCCTTTCATTTCTATTTGAAAAATTTTCCTTGAGATTGTTTGAATCCTGTTTCGATTTTGTAAAATTCATTTTTTTCCCTGTCTGTTCAATTCTGCTGAGCCCGCAGTATTATCGAATGACCTTGATTTAACTCACCGCATATTCCTTGTTTAATGAGGAGACAGGAGCATCAGGGATTTTTCTGACGCCCCTGTCGAATGCGGTTGTATGGGGGTGTTAACTTTTGGTAAATTAATGCTCATTGTGAATCAGACACATCATTGAGATTTCGTATCCTTTTATAAAGTCTCTAAATCGGTATTTAACACAATCGCATTGTGAACGGATTTGATACCGTGTATATGTTTGATATCATTTTCAATTGCGTTATAAACCCAGAGGCTTTTTACTTTTCCGTTTAAAGATACGTTTCCATTGCTGACTTTAATGCTGATATCTTTCTCTTCCAGGGGATGGAACCTGTGAAGAATATCCTGAACAATTTCTTTGAGATTTTTATCCGATAATTCCTTTGCTGCCGGAAGAACTGTGAGGAGGTTAGCGACACTGATTACGCCATTCTGCCAACTGGCGATATCCAGAGCAATCAAGGCTTCTCTGTAATAATTTACATTGCCCTGTAGAATGACTTCTCCTTTATTTACTATTACAGTTATTTTTTCCGGTTCAAGAATAGCCTTATTCTCCAGGAATTCACGCTCTATGTTATCTTTGATTGTATTGTCCGCAGTCATTCCGGTATTCACATCGAGCTGGTTGCTTATTTCATGAACCCCGCGGACCTTTGAAATAATGGAAAAGATATTCAGTTTGTCCCAATAACTGGGCACAGTTCCCTTGATGGTAACGACTCCTGTATCCTTGACTGAAACATCGAAAAGTTGGTCGTAGTAGTTGCTTAATTCATTCTGGATACGGGTATACAACTTTGATGAAGCTTCACTTCCTGAAACCGATTGCATGATCAGAAAATTAACGATCATGAACGCGAAGAAAAAACGAATTAAACGAGACATGACATCCTCCTTCTAATTTTTATGGGTAAATAAGTTAATATCACTTTTTAATTGGTTCCTTTATTTTCCTTGAATTCTGACATTCAACTTAATTTTACGGAATCTGAATTGCCATAAAAAAGCTGTTATTTCTTCTTCTAATAAGCAGTGCAAGCGATTCTCCGCTTTTAAATTTTGCGACAATTTTGTTGAACTCATCGACTGATTTTACCGGTACTCGATTTACCGCTTTGATGAGATCGCCCTGTTTCAGCCCGGCGTCGTCTGCAGCACTTTCTGAATTGACTCCGGTAATGACTACTCCATACGACTCATCTTCATAACCTAGCTGTTTTGCAATTTCGGGTGTCAAATTTTGAATATCTAAACCGAGTTTGGTGTTCATTTCCTCCTTTTGTGATTCCCCTGACCGGGATTTCATCTGAGGCGGTCTTTCGTCTAGTATCACAGTGACTGTTTTCTCGTGTCCATCACGAATCAGTTCAATTTTTGTTTTTGAATTGGGTTTTGCGGCTGCCACCATATTTCTCAGATCTGTACTGTTCTTAACTTTTTGCCCGTTGAATTTAACGATTACATCACCTTGTTTGATACCTGCTTTGTCAGCGGGCTTGCCTTTTGTGACGTCACCGACCAATGCTCCTTCCGTTGTTTTAATTTTAAGTGCTTTTGCGAGATTTTCGTCAATGTCCTGGGGGAGAAGACCCAGATATCCTCTTGTTACTTTCCCATGGGCAATCAGCGATTCCATGACGTTCTTCGCCATGTTGATTGGAATTGCAAAACCAATTCCCACATTCCCTCCGGAAGGGCTGGTGATCGCCGTATTGATAGCGATGACATTACCATTCAGATCGGCAAGCGCGCCTCCGCTGTTCCCCGGATTGATGGAAGCATCCGTTTGGAAAAAATCTTCATAATCGGCCAAACCTACCTCAGACCGGCCTTTTGCACTGATAATACCGGCTGTGACCGTATGCATTAATTGGAACGGATTCCCAATAGCGATAACCCATTGTCCCACTTTAATACTGTCAGAATTTCCCAGATGAACAACTGGCAAGTTTTTGGCTTTGATTTTGATAACTCCTACGTCGCTCTGGGGATCTGTTCCGATCACCTTGGCAGGATATTTTTGTTTATTATCCAGGACCACCGTTAATTTGTTGGCTCCGTCAATCACATGATTATTTGTCAGAATATAACCATCTTCCGAAACAATAACACCGGAACCCAGGCTTCGAATGGTTTCTTTGCTCTCCGAATCAGGCGATTCGAAAAACCGTTTGAAAAAATTATCACCAAAAAAATCATGAAAGGGATTGCCGGGTACGTTGAAGGGATTCTGGACATCGACCTGTTGCTCGGCAAAAATGGGAACTACTGAAGAACTCACTTTTTTAGAAGCGGATTCGAAAGCCTCGCTCAGTGCAAGTGCGATATTCATACCATTCATCGATACATTTGATTTTTGATCATCCGTTATCGGTGATGGCTTGGTCGTCACTGTTTGCTGAACTTTTTGAACCATGGTATACACCACACTGCTACCAAGAATAAGTAATGTGAGTACCACACTGCCGAAGATCCATTTTTTCCTCTTATTCATCATAACCACCTCCTTATTATACAATTTTTTCTCATTGTTTTAAAGTATTACTTTTCAAGCTTTCCAAGTTTAAATATTCTTTCAGACGCTGAAGCATCAGTTCCAGTTCTCCAAGATGAATGGGATTTTGAATATAGCCAAAAATCCTGTATCTCAGCGCATCTTTTGCTTTCAATTTTAAACCATTTTCTTTCAAGATCAGAAACATCATTTTTGGATTTGCTTCATGAATTAACTCTAAATAAAGATTGATTGAATTCTGGGGTACGATCATAAACTTTACTGTTTGCACTTTCTCAGTTAAAAACGTTTTCATATCTGATGTATCCAAAAGAACAGAATGAAAACCAACGTCTTTGAGAAAGTTATCAAGCATTTCTGAAATAATCTGACTTGATTTTATAATGGCAACCTGGGACATCAGCGCTTCCTTATCTTAATATCATTTTTATTAAACAATGTTCGTGCCGGAAACCTAATGGGATATTATAACATATTATTATATAAGATATTAGATTGTTTCAAAATTGGGGTGAGTCTTAAAGTTTATAACGTTTTTTATCAATTGTTATTAATAAATGTTACTAAGATCTGCGAAGCTTTTTTAATCGGAGTGGCATCTGCAAAGGAATAGTGGAAAGAACCTGTTTGAATTATACCAAAAGGATTGAGAGATATGAATTATGAAGGAATTGCAGTCTGTCAGCGGCAGGTTCAGTATGGTTGCATATCGTTTGTGCCAATGTTCCTATTTTCTCTGACCCTTGATAATAAATGATTGAATATTATTTTTCCTCTTCAGCTCTTTTCAGGGCTGCCTGATACACTTCCATGTATTCGGGCACATGATCGATCCAGTCATTTTGTTGTATCATGGCTTGATAAACAAAGTCGCTCCATTTCATCGAATCATGGTAATCATTCAATGCCTGATTGACGGCTTCCATCATTCGGGCTGAGCCATCTTTTTTTTGAACCGAATCAAGCGGTTCCTTGTAGGACCATTCAAATTTAAATCCAAAGCGCTCGGAAACGGTATCTGTCAATCCGCCTGTACTGTGAACAATAGGGATGGTTCCATACCGCATTGCCTCCAATTGTACCAATCCGCAGGGTTCGTATAATGAAGGAATTAAACACATATCGCTGCCTGCATAATAAAGTTCTGCATTGCTGTGATCATCCAATCTCAGCGCTATTCTATCAGGATACATCGATTCCCATTCTTTGAAAACATACCACAGGGACTCATAAGAGGGATCTTCCTGAATGTTTGGCGTTAACACTATCATGAGGGCATTTTCAAGGATGTGGTCATTTTCCAGTGCATACAAAAGGAGTTCAATTCCTTTCTGGTAAGCCCACCGGGATTTTATGAGAATAACAGGTTTGCCATTTTTTTTCATTCCGCACATATCCAGCAGTATCTTTTTTGCTTTGTCTTTTCCTTCCGGATGATAAGAAGAAAATGACAGAGCATTTTGAAGGTTCACCGGATTCCATTTATGCCCGTCTATTCCGTTAGTGATCCCTTTCAACCGGCCCTTTGCATGAAGGGCGGTCAAAACACCTTCAAGACCGTTTCCAAAATACGGGGTCAGAATCTCGGCGGCGTATGTTTTGCTGACCGTGGAGGAAATATCTGCGTAATTGAGTCCTCCCTTCATACAATTGATTTTTCCGTGGAATTCCATGCTCGATCCATTTCCCGAGTATTCTCCCAGAAACGAAGGGAGGCCTCCATAATGCAGCAATTTTTTTGAGGCTCTTCCCTGAAATGCGAGATTATGTATCGTAAAGACCGTTCCGATTTTTTTATGAGCCAGTTTTCCTCCGTATACGGTTTTCAGGTAAACAGGAAGCAGTCCTGTATGATATTCGTGGCAATGGATGACATCGGGGAGCCAGTCGGCATTTTCTCTGGACAGAAAGTCCAGGATTGTGGCCGATAAGAAAAAGTACGGTTCAGGTTGATCATCGGGACTGTATATCCGTTTTGCCGAAACAACCTGATCAAACCAGATATGTCCTTTGACAAGATAAACGATGATTTTTTTGTTCATCATCTTTATTTTGGTTTGGAAAACAGAAGCATCCGGAAACTGGCCAGACCGATCATTTTGTTCCCAAACTTTAATGGGCCGTCCCATGGATTCGGTTTGCTGATTCAATAATGAATAATAGGGCATGATGATTCTTGCTTTATGACCTGCCTCTGACAGGGCTTTTGTGAGACCGGCCACGACTTCTCCCAATCCGCCGGTGGATACCAGACCGGCCAACTCAGTCGATACAAATAAAATGTTCAATTTTTTAATAGCCTTTTAACATTTGTCGGGATTCGGTTTAATATAAAATGATTTTTGCATTTGCCTGTGCCAGCAAAATAATAAAATCAAGAATACACATACGGATTACTTTGTGGAATTTGCATGTTTTAAAACAAAATGACTTCTGTTTCAGAATCGATTTCTCACAAAAGATCGGCATGGAATAAACGTTTCCCTTGGTAATGTCAATGCCATTCTCGTATAGAGGATATAATTTTTTAATTTCGGTTCTTGATAAGTAATGGACGCTTTGGACCGAAAAAAGGGATTTGATTTTTTTGCCAGTGAATTTTTGAGTAACCGGCAGAATGACAATTGCACAGTGGCCGTCCATATTCATTAATTTTATATCAGAAATATCTTCATCATATGAATCCAATAATTGTCCCGGCTTTCTTGATCTGACAAGGTTTTGAGTAGAGAAATATTCGTCAGGATGATGAGAATGATTTGTATTGTGTTTGTAAGTCTGTAACATGACAATCACCTCATTTTAATTCTGTGGACTCTCAAAGAATATTTATTTTCATTTTAAAAACCTTCGATGGTTATTGTCTTTGTATGCGGTCTCTTGATGAAAATTCACAAATTCGGTTTTTTGATTTTGTGAACCGTTTTCATCCGTTTTTTGATTAAACAATGTTCATGCCACGTATTACAAGGTCTTATTAACCAATAATAAACATATAGATAGATATACATGTTTTCCATTGTTTAATTATCAATGATCAACGGTTTTATTAACTGTTGTTAACAATTGTTGCTAAAATTCATCTTCCGCTCCGTTAAATTGGGCTGACTGAAATTTTTGATCGATTCACCTGAATAGTGGTAAAAAATGTTTTTATGATTGACTTTAATAGAGGAGAACTCCCGGCTTTAAATCCGGGGGACAGCATTTCACGAACAATGTCTGCAAATCCGATATCTGGTCAAGAAATGGGGAAGGAATAAGAGAAACGGCTTCATTCAACTTATGACTTTCACGGGAAATGTAGTTGGGATAATGAAACGAAAAATCAGCGGCAGATATTGTCTGTCAGGAGATGCCATACTGCAGTATTTTATGGCGCAGTGTGGAATATGGCATATGCAATAGCTGGGCGGCTTTCCGTCGATTCCATCTGGCTTCTTCAAGAGCACGGATGATGGTGTCCCGTTCTGTATTTTTTTCAGTCACCATTTTCGGAAACTGCTGCGTATAACTGTTTTGATCTGATAAAGGTTGAATAATCAAATGCTTGGCCTGAATTGTTTTCTCTCCGCAAAGAATGGCAGCTCTTTCCACGATATTGTGGAGCTCCCGGACATTTCCCGGATAGTGATACTGGATGAGTAAATCCAAGGCTTTTTCGGAAAATCCGGTAAAATGCCTTCCCGTTCGCGAAGCGTATAATTTCAAAAAATGTTCGGCCAGAAGAGGGATGTCTTCGCATCTTTCACGTAACGGCGCAATATGAATCGGGAATATATTCAATCGATATAGAAGATCATGACGAAAAGTCTTGTTTTCCACGAGGCGTTCCAAACGGACATTTGTTGCGGTGATCACTCTGACATCCACATGAATTTCTTTGGTTCCGCCGATTTTTCTCAATGCACGTGTTTCAAGGACGCGCAGCAATTTGGCCTGAGCGGATAACGAGAGGTCGCTTATTTCATCCAAAAAAAGCGTCCCCTGATCCGCCAGTTCGAAAAATCCGGTCTTCTCGGCTGTCGCGCCGGTAAACGATCCTTTGACATGGCCGAATAGCTCGCTTTCCATTAATGATTCCGGCAGTGCCGGACAATTCACGGCGATAAATGCATTCTCGTCTGAAAGCGACTGAAAATGGATTTCCCGGGCCACGACTTCTTTTCCTGTTCCGGTTTCCCCTGTAATTAATATGGTCTCTACTTTTGCTTCTACTGCCTGATGAATCAATTCCCGGACGAGATTGGCTTCCTTGGTCATTCCGATGAATCTTCTATTCAGGTTGAGTAAATATTCAGAAGATTGAATGCCTCTAATGGTTTCTTTGAGATGACGCTCTTTTTGTAAAAGAAGTCGGATCCGGGAGGATTTTTCAATTACGGCTTCCAGATCCAGAAGTTTAACCGGTTTCGATAGAAAGTCGACTGCACCCAGTCGTAATGCCTGTATTACGGTGTCCATTTTTCCGTGAGCAGTAACCATGACCACTGGCAATTCAGGTTTTGACTTTTGGGCCTGTTCCAGAAGTTGCAGTCCGTCCATACCCGGCATTTTAAAATCGACAAGGGCCACATCGTAATCTTTTTGATTGATCATTTCCAATGCATGAACGCCGTCATGAGCGTTATCGATCTGATGTCCCATGTCCTGCAGGTAATTGCCCAATGTTGTGTGAACAATCTCTTCATCGTCTGCAATTAAAATATTCAATTTATTTCGCATCCGGAGATTCTCCTGAATGATTGGTTTGATAGGCCAGCAGAGATATTGCAGCTGTGGTTATCTGCATAGGGGTGGATTGAATTTCCAGTTTTCCTTCGAATTCTTCGATAATGGCCCGTGAAATGGACAATCCCAATCCCGTTCCTTTATCGGGTCCTTTTGTCGTAAAAAACGGATCAAATATTTTTTCTCTGATTTCATCTGAAATACCGATGCCGTTATCAATAATTTCTATAATTACACTGTCCCGACCGTCTTTTTGCTCTGATCTTGTTTGAATAATAATTCCCGGTGAAGCGAGATCGGTTTCCTGCTGCAGCCGCGCTTCGACTGCATCGCGTCCATTCACAATCAGATTCAAGAGGACTTCCTCCAGAGAAAATGGATTGACAAAGACAGCAGGAAGATTTTCAGTCAAGTTCTTCCGAAGTGTCAATCCGTGAGCAGAAAACTGTGCACCGACAAGACTGATGCAGGAAGCAACGACGTCATTCACCAATACGCGCTGCATCTCCATTTTTCCCGCTTCCCGCGCGAAAATCCGGACATGTTCGATAATACGGCTCATACGGTCAGCCTGGTCGACTATCATACCGACTTTCTCCTGAACATTTTTTTTGTCCATTTTCCAGCCCCGGTCGATTCCAATCAGGATATGTTCTGCAAGACCGCGAACACCGACCAGCGGCTGATTCAATTCATGTGCGATGCCGGCTGCCATCTCGCCGAGAGAGCGTAAGCGATCCGCCCTTATGCTCAGGGAACGCTGTGCTTCATATTTTTCACTGATTTTTTTCGCCAGAACAATCGCCCGACTCCGGGAAGTCGTTAAAGCGAAAAAGGTGCCCATGACAAGCAAGCCCATTAAAATTCCCCCGTATAAGATTAGATCGGGCAGTTGCTTTTCATATCGCTGTAGCCTGTAGCCAGGTTTGGTGGAAAAATAGAGCGTCCAGGTTCTGTGATAAATATTAAAGGATACCGTATCACGAAACGCTGCCTGATAAGTTTGATTGATATAATGCATGCTGTCGTCGTCATCATAGAAAAGATTATTGGCCTTTGGTGTGCTGCTGTCATAGATTTCCAAATCGATATTTGCATAACGGTTATACTTTCTTAAAATATGGTTCAATAAATCATCCGCCCGAAACATGGCAATCAGAATCCCTGAAAAAGCTTCACGGCGTTCTTCAATTGTTTCGGTGGGTGATCTGTATCGATAGATCGGCATACCGATCATAAAACCGGGGATATTTTTATCATGATCCGCAAAAAAAGATGTTTTGGAGGAAATATCCGGTTGCCCGCTGTCTCTTACTCTTTCGATCAAATCTCGACAGACTGGATCAGATAACAAATCCAGACCATGCATGGTTTTGTTGGTGTCCCAATGCCAAATGTAATTAACCACGACATACTCTTGTCGATTCCAGACCCCGGTTTTGTCCTCATGGGATTCAGGGAAAATGCGGAATCCAGGAAAACCTTCTTCGGAGAAAGTATGATCATTCCGAACTTTACGAATGAATGCCTGTTTTTCGGATTCTCTAACCCGGACATTGTAGGACAATGAATACATACCGGGAATTCGCCTCATCAACCTCATTTGATTAAAATATTTTTGCCATTGATCCCTGTTGATTTCGGAAGAGGTAGCGAATAAACCTTTCAGTCCGTACAAAACAGTGGCATATTCATCGATCCGATCACGAATCAGAATGCTGATCTCGTCAACCTCCTTCTGAAATACTATTTCCGATTGCTGTTTCATGGAGTTTGTCGTCTCTTTCCATACCACGAGGATGACAAAAAGAAAAATAACCAGACCTCCAATGGATAAAAAAAGACTTCTTCTGAAATCCGTTGTAAAATTAACAGTTATGAGTGGCTTTTTCACGAACATAAGCATCCAGTTCTCTGATTGAGCATCCGGTTTCAATCATCCAAGAATAATCAATAATAGACAAGTAAATTCCAATCCCGGTACTATCCAATATGGCATTTTTACTATTTATCGGACCAAGTGTTTTTTCATGGCAGGATTGAGATATTCTATTTCTCTGTTCCATTGGTAATATCGATCAGATCTTTCATGATTTTAAAATGTTTTGTAAGAATCGATATAGAATTCATAAATTAGATCTGGTGCTATTTCCATCACTTGATCTCTGGAATTAATGGGTTATAACAATGTTGAAGAATAATACTTTTTTTTCTTTTAATCAAGAATTTTATTTAAATCCGGAGAAGAGGGGGGCGAGAAACAGTGTGTGGTAACAAAAAATTGAGGATGGAGAATGGAAACCGGAAAATAGAAAAAGGGCTGTATCAAAAAATAAATCTGACTCAATTGACTTTTGATACAACCCCTTGATGAGATTGTTTAATTTAATCCCTGTCTAATTTTGCAATGGGTTTTGCTACTGTTTCTCTGGGCAATATGAAATTGATATAATTCCGTGAATCGGGCTGGATATTCACAACACACATGACGTTTTCGTATCCCTCGCACGATCCTGTCAGCGGATATGTTCCGGAGGGAATATAAACCCCGTATTGTCCCCAATAGTCCGAAGTGGTCAGTGAGGTGTCCCCCATAGAGACAAAGCGGTCAGGAACAGTACATAGAGTTAAATAATACTATCTCATCAAAATAATATTTTCAAATTCTTGCCAGCATCGGGTTAGTATGATCTCTCCGGATTATTGATTCTTGAAGGCTTGAAACGAAGAAGATTGTCCATATCCATTGGCTGATACGATCAAACCGCAGTTCAGCAATATAAATGATCGATTCATTTTTTAACCTGTGATTGAATATGTTGGATTTTATATTGGTCAATTCAAGTTGCTGTTTAAATTTTACAGTGCTATCGACACACTTGGTTAAACATTACCTATACAGGTTTGAGAAGTCCTTTATTTGTGTTGTTCAAGCCATTCCAGAATGGCGGAAACAGTGCTTGTGGCCAAGGCAATGCTTGTATCTGCCGCGCCATAGTACAAATAAATCGTGTCGCCGTCGGGAGCGATTGTGCAGCCACAAGGAAAGACAACATTATCGACATCACCGCGCTGTTCGTAAGGTTTCTCCGGGCCAAAAATCCACTCGTCGCTGCGTTTAAGGCAAATCTCCGGCGTATTCAAATCAAACAAAGCCAGGCCGAGCCGGTAAATGGAACCGGCTGCGTTTTGCCGCACTCCGTGGTAGATCACCAGCCAGCCTTTCGCAGTTTCGATGGGTGGAGACGAGAGGCCGATTTTATTTGCATCCCACCATGCGCCCAGCCGGGCTTCCAGCATTAGCTTGTGATTGCCCCAGTGACGCAAATTGGAGGAGTAGGATATCCACATGTGTGCGCCTGGCGAACTGACCGGTCGGTGGATCAAAGCCCAATTTCCGTCAATCCGATGAGGCAGAAGCACTGCGTCTTTATCTTCCGGCTGCATGATTAAACCATAGCGCTCAAAGTGATGAAAATCTTCTGTAAGAGCCAGGGATACACCCGGGCCGTTACGTGTGTAGGCGGTGTAAACGATGGCATACTTATTTAGCTCGCTGATGAAGGTGATACGCGGGTCTTCAATGCCCCATAATTCTTCCGGAAAGTGCTCCGGATCAGGCATTAGTGTAGGTTGGGAGTCGATCTTCCAATTATCTATGCCATTGGCAGAGCGAGCAGCACATAAGTGAGAATGTCCACGCCGGTCTTCAACTCGACACAAGAGCAAGGTAATGCCATCAGGCAACAATACAGCACCAGGATTGAATACACTATTGACCGGGTACGGCCATTGGGCAGCAGTCAGAATGGGATTGCTTTCATGACGTTTAAATAGTTCGAGGTGTTGATTATTCATTGGCTTTTAGCCTCCAGTGTTATAAAAATATTCTCAGCCAGCCGAAGTTCAAGCAGGGCCTGGAGAAAGGCTAGCGTCGATTCTGCGCCCTGATTCTCATTTATGCGGTCGGGGTGCAAACCGTCCCGGCATCCTCCCGTCGTAGGATCGTAAACAGGAAGGTTTAAATCATTGCGCCCGAGGAACCATTCAAAGACGCGGCGGGCTTCCTTGCGCCAGCGCTTATCGACTGTGATCCGGTATGCTTCGAGGCAGGCGGAGACCATCGCCTGCGCCTCCACTGGTTGTTGATCGAACCGGGCGCGTTCACCCCCTTGTGTGTAAAATCCATTGGATCCGATAGGAACAAAATACCCTTCGTTCGAGCGCTGTAAGTCGGCCAACCAACTCAGTGACTCCAATCCGGCTTCGGTCATCGCGGCATTGGTCATTGCTTGGCCACACAGGAGCAAGGCGTGCGGCAATGCGGCGTTGCAATAGGTCAACCGGTCTTCAAACCAGCACCATTCATCCGAGCGGTGGTTTTGATACAACTTCAGCAGCCGTCCGGACAATTCCTTTCGCACCTGGCTGGCACGGCGGTCACCGGCAAACCTCTGTACATATTCCTGGATGCCAATGATCGCAAAAGCCCAGGCGCGGGGACTGGTGGTGTTAAGTATCGCGGGTAAGGCCTGCTCAAAAACCCAGCCTGCCATGCTATGCAAGGCCGGTATGTTCGAACGACCCAACACGGTACCTAACGCCCACAGTGTGCGGCCGTGACTGTCGTCGGAACCCCCCTCTTCCAGCCAGCGGCGCTGGTAATCCATAAAGTTACGGAAGCGCTTGGTTTCAGTATTAAAGGCATACCAGATAAAGGCGAGATAGCGGGAGCCCAATTCAAGGGCCGCTTCATTGCCCAGTGCCTCAAGTAGAGCGCTCACCATCAGTGCACGGGCATTGTCATCGATTGTATATCCTTCGCCATAATTAGGGATGGTGAAAACGGCATGTTGCATAATGCCGGTTTCGTCCGTCATATGATGCAAGTGATCCAGCTTAAGAGGCGGTAATTCACCCGGACGTTTATCCAGAGGTTTTACTGCAAAGTCCGTGTGAGCAAAATGACGGCGCTCTGTCCGTGCGCGTTTAAAACTCTCCATATAACGATTTGCTACCTGCGGCCAGATCATCTCCCGCCCAAACATATAGGCGCGTTTGCGCATGGCGTGGCGCTGGGATTCATTGTTTAAAAGGTCAATTACCTGATCGGCCAGCGCTACCGGATCCTTGAATGGTACCAGAACTCCACGCCCTTCGGCCAACATTTCTTCTGCATACCAATACGGTGTCGAAATCACAGCCTTGCCCGCTCCAAGAGTGTAGGCGAGTGTACCTGAAGTGATTTGAGCTGCATTGAGGTACGGGGTGATGTAAATATCCGCCACACTGATGAATTCAACGAGTTCTTCCAAACTGATAAACCGGTTGTAAAAGATCACTTGGCCTTCTACGCCTTTTTCCTGAGCCAACCATTGCAGGGACAATCGGTACGTTTCACCTTCATTCCTTATAACGTGAGGGTGAGTTGCACCAACAACGAAGTACACTACGGTGGGATGTCGGTCCAAAATGGCAGGAAGGGCAGCGATCACATTTTCGATACCTTTGTTCGCTGAAAGCAAGCCAAAGCTGAGTAAAACAATTTTACCCTCAACTCCAAACATGTCTTTGTGAAAACTCGGGTCTACAAAGGGTACATCAGGGATACCATGCGGAATCAGATCGATCTTATCCGGTTGTATCCCATAGATTTCTTGTAAAAATTCCACTCCGCGCTTACTCATGACAACCAGCCGATCAGATAAGGCCGCGACCTCTTCCAATACACGCTTCTGATCGGGATCGGGATCTCGCAGAATAGTGTGCAGTGTTGTAACGATTGGCATCCTTAATTCACGTAAAAGAACCAGGATGTGGCTCCCCGCGCGTCCACCAAAAATACCATACTCATGCTGAAGGGATACGAGATCTACATTGTTGATATTCAGGAAATCAGCAGCACGGCGGTAGGAATCAATATCTTTCTCCGTGAGTTCAAATCGAACTCGTGGTGGATAGGCATAGCCGGCCTCTAGATCATTTACTGGCAGGGCAATACATGTTGTTCCGGTATATTCAGCAGCAATGGCCTCACACAAATCAGTAGTGAATGTGGCAATGCCGCACTGGCGCGGCAAGTAGTTGCCGATGAATGCAATGCGATTGAGTATTGAATTGGTTGAATTTTGATCCATGAAACATATCTCTTTTCTGGAAACCAGCTTTATAAATTTTATCGTACCTTCGGTAACTTAGTCAATAATTTGCTGCAAAAAATCACCGTCGATGATCATTAATTTTACACCATCTTTTGAAATTGAACGGTGCGAACTTAAACCATCAGAAACAACGTATGTCATTCCCTTTGTGAGTGCAGACTCTTTACTGTCTTGCAATTCGGACACAAATTCACCATCCAAACAATGTACGATGTGTCCTTTCCGACACCAATGATCGGCTATATAACCTTTTGAATACTCTACTATCCGTATTCTTAATCCCGGTAACTCAACAGTTTGCCAGAATGCTTTTCCGCTTTCTCCAGTATATTCAACCCTGGGAATGGATTCCCAATTTATTGTTTGAAATGGTATGTTTTTCTTATTCAAATTTTATAATCCTCAGTTGTATTAGTGAAATTATCAAACACTCGAAAATGCATGGACATTAATCATACCGTGCCATAATTTTTTTATCCTCAGCCAATAGGTCCCCAGATATTTTATCCATTTTCATTGCATCCCAAAAAGAAAGTTTGTTATGTGTATCATAGTAGTTCAATGGTATCGGATGTGTGCCAATCACCACAGGAATTTTATAACGGCTCTCAATAAACTCTTTGAATTGATTGATGTATTGGCATGGAGGATATCCAACAACCATTCCCGTTGCAAAATGAATTACGTCTGCTCCATTTTTAATCATTTCTGCCGGAACGTATTCAATATTTCCGCCCGGGCAGCCGCCACAATTTGAGAATCCAACCAGCTCTAAACCTTCTTCTTTTGGATACCTGGCAAAACCGCCGACATGTTCTTTTAACGCTTTCAAACATTTTCCTCCACCACATGTAATATATCGCCCACAGATGATTATCCCTATTTTAGTCATTTGACCTCCGGTTTACAAATGCAAAATCATTCGCTTGATTTAATGATTGTGACCGCTTGTTGTCGAATTTCAATTTAAAATAAGCAATATGAATTTAAAATCAAATTGTTTTTATATGGAATGGAGAAGGGAGACCGGAAACCGGAAAATGGGAAAAGGGCTGTGTTAAAAAATGATGAGTGTTATTCAAATGATTTTTAATACAATCCTTGACGAAATATTTTATTCAATCAAGATATTATCTTGTGTTCCAAATTTTAAAGACAGAGAAACAAAAACACATAGATGAAATATTTATTCGAATATCTTAAAAGGGAATGTAATACGGAATCGGGCTCCATTGTCAATACTCATATTTTTAAAACTGCCTTTAATTTGTTCTGACAGCATTCGTATGAGTAACATGCCAAGACCTCTTGTATCATCGACAGTAAATCCTGAAGGAAGGCCAATGCCGTCGTCTGAAACTTCAATGATGACATTATTTTTTTTATTTTCGAGAGTGATTCGAATTGAACCGCTGCGGTCATCCGTGAATGCATATTTAAGGGAGTTGGTGACCAACTCATTTAGAATAAGGCCGACCGGAAGTGCGATATCCACATCCATCAGTATTTTGTCGAGGTGTGTTTCCAAATTTATTTTTTTATTTCCATTTAAATAGCTTTTGAATAATAAACCGATCGTTTTTTCAATGTACTGATCAAGCCGCACTTTTTCTGTTTCATGTGAAAAATTGAGTAAACTGTAAAGATTGGCTATTGAGTCGATTCGATTTCGGATTTTAAGAAGAGACTCTTTTATATCAGAGTCGGGCAATCGGTTGGATTCCATATTGATAAGACTTGCAATAATTGCCAGGCTGTTCTTGATTCTGTGCTGAAGTTCCCGAAGCATGGTTACTTTTCCCGCAAGTATGACTTCTCTGGCATCTTCCAATTTTTTACGTTTTTCGATGTCACGTATATTACATTGAATTACATTGCTCATATTTTCCATATATACATTGCTTACAAATTCAACATTAATCACTTTACCATTTTTGTTTAAAAGCGGGAGGTTTTCATAATGGACATACCCTTGTTTTTGAAGTTTAAGAAATTTAATTTTATTTTCCGCAATATCCTGAAAGGGGCTGATTTCCCATAGATTTTTCCCGATAAGTTCATCATACGTATAACCGATCAAGTCCGAAAGATATGGATTTACATCGATGATTTTTCCACTGTCGGCGTTCAGAATAAATATACCATCCTGGGCTGATTCAAAGAGACGCCTGTAACGTATTTCGGAATCTATAATAGATTTTGCTTGTTGCAAATTTTCTTTGTGTGATAGATAAAGCCTGAAAGCCATTTTTATGGCTGTAAAAAGTACATTTTCCCCGGTATTCTTAACCACAAAACCATAAGAGGTAATTCTGTCTGTTTTTTTAATAACTTCCATTTCGGTATGGCCGGATAGAAAAATAAGAGGAATATCATGCTCACGTAAAATAATTTCCGCTGTCTGTGTCCCATCCATCCCTTTGCCCAGATCAATGTCCATTAAAATGAGATCAATTTTGTTCCCGTTTTTTAATTCATCAAGGGCTGCTTTTCCACTCATGGCCGTAATGACATGATAACCTTCTCGTTTCAATATTTCAGCTTGATCCTGGCAAATGATAGCTTCATCATCAACCAGCAAAATAGTTTTTTCTTTATTATTCATATTTTACTCCTCTTCCCATTTACAAACAACTGGATTCTGCCTCAAGAAAGGGGAGATCGAAGTCATTTGTTCCACTACTATATTCTGTTATAGGTTCCTAGTCAAGAATATCCTTACTTTAAAGGATTAAATAAGGAAATTCGAAATATGGATTTATATAAGCAATGGTCCTTTATTATATCAATAATAATGAATACATATTAAAATAAATTATATTATTGTAGAAAGTCAAGTAATATTTCGAAATTGGAGTAAATATGGTTTGTTTTATTCAAAGTACTACTTCTGATATATAAAGAAGCAAGTAGAATGTGGAATAATAAGGTAAATAGGAGAATGGAAACCGGAAAACAGAAAAAGGGCTGCATCAAAAAAATAAATCTGACTCAATTGACTTTTGATACAACCCCTTGATGAGATTGTTTAATTTAATCCCTGTCTAATTTTGCAATGGGTTTTGCTACTGTTTCTCTGGGCAATATGAAATTGATATAATTCCGTGAATCGGGCTGGATATTCACAACACACATGACGTTTTCGTATCCCTCGCACGATCCTGTCAGCGGATATGTTCCGGAGGGAATATAAACCCCGTATTGTCCCCAATAGTCCGAAGTGGTCAGTGAGGTGTCCCCCATAGAGACAAAGCGGTCAGGAACAGTATATCCCAGTGTTTTGAATTGAAGCGTTGCGCCGGTGGCCGCGTCGTAAATATCTTTCTCGCTCCAATCAGCCAGCGACGAATCCTCCTGCAGACGTTGCTGAAACAAAAATCCGTCTTGAAATTCGCCGACAACCAGTCCCGTGGAAGAGTCAGGTCGCAGATTGAAATCAAGCGTGACGGTACGATCTCCCTGTATTTGAACCGACTGAATGGTATCTCCGCAAAACAGAGCGGAACAAGTGAGGTCGTAATTCCCGACTTCTAAATTATTAATATGGTACGAACCCTGTGAGTCCGTTGTTGCGAGAAGACTGTCTCCCCATAAAATAAAAGCTCGAAACACCGGAGCTGCGCCATTCGGGAGCAGGCATTTAACGATTCCCTGAAGATAACCTTCGGTTGGAGTCTGTTCGGTTGTATGTTGACATCCCGCCCAGATAATAAAGAGCAGTAAGGATGTGACGGCAATGATTTTTTTAAACATGATAACCTCACAAAAGCTTGGTTAAACAAGAACCGGGAGACAAATTGAAATTTGTCTCCCGGAAATAAAGTCAGATTGTAAACATTGCGTTTGTTTCCTAACGGTTCAGGACCATTTTACGCACTTGCTGGGATGAACCGTTACCGGTCCGTACGGAAAGTCGGTATATATAAACACCTGATGGAGCGGGGAGACCGTTTTCAAGAAGACCGTCCCATTTTTGGATGTGTGTTCCAACTTCCTGAAAACCGTGATAAAGTGTACGAACCTGCTGTCCGTTGATTTGATAGACAGTCAGTGTAATGTTTGAAGGCGCGGAAAGCCTGTATTGAATTTCCGTATCCGGATTGAACGGATTTGGAAAATTCTGATCCAGCGCATAATTTTTCACAATTCCGGCTTGGTTGTGATTTGGACCATTCACTGCAGTAGAACCCTCGATCAAGTCCAGATCAATCCCTGTATCCAGTCCCAGATTCCGGGAATACTTTTTCTCGTCGGCATTGTTCCAGTGTTCGTGCGTTCCCATACTTGTTAAAATCGTTCCGTCATCTTCCGGATCATACTGAATACCGGCAGGCCAGTTGGCCGGATCGGCTGCCTGATGAAGGTAATCATCGACTCCGGCGAAATGCGGGAAGGGGCCTTTTTCGGAAGTGGGCGTTCCGCCCTCGGTGGGATTGTTTTCATCGAATTCATAATACAGGAAATCAAAACCCACGGATTCGATGGCCACCGGGTCCTGTGACATAAACAGCGAGTTCGGCCAGTCATTGTTAAACGGTGCCATGCGCCATTTGATTGGCGGGTGTCCCCAGTTGACCGAACTCCAAATTCCATCCACTAGAAAAAGAATGGTTTTACCGCCCAGATCCTTGTGTCCCATCAAGTCCACGAGACACCGATACACGCCGTAATCTCCATTCTCCGCCACACCGGTTGCATCCGGAGAGGGCAGGGAAGGATGCCATTGCCAGGCGCCTCCGTAATAAGGGGCCGTTGTACCGAAATGATTTTTACAGCACAGTGAGATACCGGCGCGGTGATGTTTCTTTAAAACGGGTACATTGATCATGTATGTGGCATCCAAATAGCATTGAGGCAGTTTGTCACTGATCTCCCCATTGGCGGAAAAAAGGACTGGCGCTGCTGAGGCTGGAGTTGATGTCATTCCGGTTTCATTGCCCCAGTATTGTATATTTGGAAAGTCGGCTTTGCATTTGTCCCAATAATAGCACATTGTCGGCTTGGGAGTATTGCCCCACCCATAATAATCCATGTGGCTGGGATCACCCATTCCGATATCTGCCTGAGCCACACCGGCTGCATTGACCAGTTGATCTAACAGGACATAACAAAGTTGAGGACTCGTATTAATGTTGGCACTGGGATTGCTATTGCCCTCACCATTTAAATTGATTTTGATCACAATTTTTTCTCCGGCGGTATAACCGACATCGCCGCGTCCGTGTGTGCTGTTGTAGTAATGGAAGATGGCATCCCAGGCAGCTGCATCCGATGTCGTCCCTGTCATTTCCTGCAAACCTTCGGAGAGCATATTGCCGATAACCGTCTGGTTGGCATTGTCGTCCTGATACCAGTAATCATTGGTAGTGTTCTTGCAGGTCTCGTCGGTTGCATCTGGATCGTGCACCCAGACCACACGACCCGGGAAAATCCCTTTGCCTGTTCCCATCGGAGTATTGGGTGCTTCCAGCGTGGTTAAATAGACTGCGTTGACCGGTTGTGTATCCTGCATGATGGGAATCAGAAACAGGACGACGCAGATAATCGAAGCCAAAGAAAACAATAAATACCGCGACTGAACGAAATATTTTTTCGCTTTTTTGAAAAACAGAACAGAACTGAACATGCCCGTTACCCAGACGACAAAGGAAAACGCGATGGGCGCTGTGGCCTTCATGCATGGGTAGGTGGCACGGGTTGGCTTGGGAATCACACGAACCAAAAACCAGACCAGAGCCATGAATCCAATGACCGGGAAAAACATTTTCTTGAGTATTTCTTTCATGATACACTCCATTTGTTTGGGATGAATAATATTTTTATCTTTACATTTTCAGTCATAATTGAGATAAAACACCTATTTTATTAACGACAAAAGCTGCGTTTTGGTTCTGTTTAATTTGCCTGTTATACAGATGCGGGCAATGTACACTCCCGATGCCATGTCCACTGTATTCAATTTAATTTGATAAGTACCGACAGATTGGGCCGAATTGACAAGCGTCTGAACGACCCGCCCGTTCAAATCGTAGACCGTTAGATTGACATTGGCATTGACCGGCAAGTCGTACCGGATCGTCGTGGATGGGTTGAACGGATTGGGATAGTTGGGATACATCCTGAATTTTGAGGGCTGCTCAGAGGATGCTATTCGAACCGGACTGGCCTCATGAAAGATTTTGATCAATTCAATGCCTTCACCGGTTTCAAGATTACGTGTGTACTCCATGTTTGTCGTGTCGTTCCAGTGCTCGTGCACACCGAGGCTGCCCAGCGGTGTCCCTGAATTATCGGGGTCGTATGCGATGCCCTCCGGCCAGTTCGAGGAATCCGCCGCCTGATGCAGGTAATCGTCGATACCGTCCCATTGCACAAAAGTCCAGCGGTCCGGAACAGGTCCATCCTGGCCGTCGACAATTTCTTCTTCGACAAATTCTTTTTGCAGAATGTCCAGGCAGACTGATTCGACGGCCACCGGATCCAATGACAGCAGAATCGATGAACACCAATCATTATTAAACGGAGCGGACCGGAACTTTTGCGGTTTTTGATGTTCGTAGGATGTGGACCATAATCCATCCATAAAATAGAGCAGGGTTTTTCCGCCCAGATATTTGCTGCCCATCAGATCGACAAATACCCTGTAAAGATGATAGCCGTATCTCATTCCCGCATCGTCCGGGTTCATCAGTCCCTTATGCAGCTGCCATGAACCATCCGTGGTGTTCGATCCGAAATGGTTTTTTGCAAAGAAAGTAACGCCTCCCCACCGGTGCCCTTTCATGGCAGGAATGTTGAGTAAATAATCCGCATTCATCATTTCTTTAAAGAACTTGTGTGTTGTTACCTGATCCATGACCGTGCCGTGATCGGAATAAGTGATTCCAACTTCGTTGCTTGCCGTAATCTTGTATCTTCCGGGAATGGTTCGTTTCGAGCAGTAGTTGATATTCGGAAATTCCGTATGAAAATACTCGTACAAATGGTTCCAGATATCTGCCATGGGATCGCCGATATAAATATTTCCCTCCGGCACTCCGGCGTTGTTTACCAGTTGTCTGAGCATTGTCATGATTGTTTGCGGTGTGGTGTCGTATTCGATGGCCCGGCTGGCCGGCATTTCTCCGGTCGGAGCGGCTCCGCTCCAGGCAGTCACTGCGTTTATTTTAATGAAGATCGTTTCAGAGTCGGAATAACCCGCTTCGCCTTTGCCGTGATTGCTGTTGAAATATTTAAAAACCGCATCCCATGCTTCGGCATCGCTCTCTTTCCCGGTCACTGATTTCAACGCCTCGGAAAACATCTGATCGACGATTTCCTGATCGGTATTCGAAGAAAGCCAGTAGGCATCACTGTGACTGCTGTTTGTGCAATTTTCATTGGTGGCGTCCGGATGGTGCACCCAGACCACGCGCCCTGGGAAAATGCCTTTGGCTTCGCCGATGGGGTTATTCGGTCCGAGAGGATCATTGAATGAATCGGCAGTCATAGCGCGGGCCTGATCATTCGTACGGAGAAAAGCAAACATGCCGATCCCGACTGATAGAAAGATCAAACAAGCTCCGGCAAGGATACGCGATTGACGAAAATGTTTTTGGGCTTTTCTATAAGCGAACAGGGAAACGGCAATGCCTCCAAGATAGACGATGAAACTGGAAGCGATTGGGGCCGCGGCTTTCATGCAGGGGTAGGCGGCCCGGCTGGGTTTGGGAATCACCCGAATAAGAAACCAGAGGAGGGACAAAAATCCGATAAACGGAAACATTAATTTTTTAATCGCACTTTTCATGAATTTATTTTACTTAATTACACTTTCCGCATGTTTCAATGTAATAAACAAATCGGGTAAATGCAAAATTTTTTTGTAAGTATCTTTTTTATGGAATACTTTCTGTTTGTATGAAATAATTCTGGTTAAATTATTCGATTTGATACTAATATAATGCAGCCGGAGAATATAGCCGATTGTGAAGATCACCATGATCGATGATTTGGTCCGGAAGAGATGCAAAATTATGGATAGGGCGCACCCAAATCACAATGGATCCGTTTGATCATTTCGGCAGTCGAAGCACTTCGCTTCCTGCAAGCAAAACAAAGCCGATGCCGTGTATGTCGTTGAGCGGAGCGGGCCGGTGGTAGTAGTCCACTAAATTGTCACTCACGACCGTGCCGGTGCAGACGCCTTCGATCTGCCCGTCGGGCCGTATTTTTGAGAGCACGCCTTTCCATCCGTTTTGCGCAATCGAAACGTATCGGGATTCGATGTATCCTCTGTTGACGGCCCTCGCAACCGAGTATGTGAACATCGCAGTGGCGGATGTTTCCAGATAGGAATCCGTTTTATCGAGCAGCTGGTGCCACAATCCCTCACTGCCCTGAAAGCGTGCAATTCCTAAAATATGGCGTTGGAGCAGGTTCAGAAGTGTACTGCGCTGAGGATGGTTTTCCGGCAGGCAATCCAGCAGATCGACCTGGGCAAGAAGGGCCCAGCCGTTGGCGCGCCCCCAGAATGCCACACCGGGCCGTTCATTATCCGAATACCAGTTGTGGCACATCAATCCCATTCGTTCGTCGAAAAGATATTGATGAAAATGAATGACCTGCCGGGCAGCGTCGTCAAAATACCGTGAATCGCCCGACCAGGCACCCATGCGGGCCAGGAACGAGACGCCCATGTAGAGATCGTCCGCCCAGAGTGTCCATTTGACCGGGAAGGCACGGACAAAGGTGCCGTCTTCGAGCCGGGTCTGATGGTTGAGCATGTGCGCCGCCACCTGATTGATGTATTCCTCGTACCGTTTCTGCGGATCGCGCCGGTTCACTTCGATCACACTGGCGCCCATGGCGCCCCCGTCGTCCAGCTCTTCAAGAATGAACCGCTGTCCGAACGGATAGCTCCATTTGTTCTGGTCTTTGTGTTTCTTTTCAAAATAGGGATAATTGTCAAAGCCGAAGGCGATGTTTTTTAGGGCGAAATTGGAATAGGGCGGTTCGTTCAACACGCTGTCCAGACGGATCATGGCAATATTCAGGACGCCGTTCCAGTATCGCCAGTCCGTGTAGGGGCTTTCCGGCCACAGGTCCGCGTCCGGCGGCGCGTCTTCGGGATCGGAAAATTGTTTTCCGCTTTTCCGGTCTACAAATCGAAAGGTCGCACTCTCGAGGACGTTATCTGCAATTTTGCGAAGCGTTTGTTCTGTATCCATCTGGTTTTGATTGTCAGACGATCCGCAAAACGCAAACAAGCTTGTTATAACCGATATGAGAAGAAAAAGAAAAAATTTATACTCTGATTTCAATAAATATTTAATTCGCATGGTTTGGCCCTTGTTGTTTGGGATGATTTATGATTGTACCGGATATCTGTTCCGGGCGAATAATGAAACATGAATTTTTCTCCCGGGCAATCGGAATTTTGCATTCATGTCTATTGATGGTATAACGGCTGAACTAAGCAGCGCGGCATTTACTCTATAAACCACAACACTTTTCGTGGATCACTTAGCCTGTCCGTTCACCAGCGGGCGTGATCGCGTCCGCTGGAGCGATGTGTTATGCTTCGTTTATTTTATATATGTTAAGCTAAAACTAAGAACATCTACAATCTAAATTATTACATGTATTACAATATCAGCACAAAAATGTGCAACCATAGCACTTTCAAGTCCATATTTAAAGTACAACCAACCAAATGCAATTCCACCCATACCATTTAAAACAATTGCACGACTAATTACAAAGGCATCTAAAGGAACACCCAGGGTGACAGTCATAGGAAGATGTCCAATTCCGAATATTACAGCAGTAATAATATTCGCAATCCAGAGCATAGTTAGTGATGGCATGTTCGTTTTATTTCTGGTAATTAACATTCCGATCCATACAATAAAAGATAGCAGAAACAGCCTTAACAAAACCTCTTCTGTAATTCCACCATAAAAAGAAGCAAGAAATCCTTCCCAGGGTGCGGGTTGAACTGATTCGGGAATATTTATACCAAACTGAGTTAAGTATTTATTTAAATCAAATATCCATTTATCTAGTCCACTAATTATGAATGAGGCAATGATGCCCACAATCGCAGACATTGGAAAAATAAATTTAAGATTACTTTCTACCTTTTCTTTTTTTAAGATTTTCTCAATTATGGGTAGCCCTAAATTATATTTGCTTCCAAGATATAACCCAAAACCGGTTAGTAAACCGAGAATCAAAGCGTTTGCAAACAATTGAATAATGATGATCACTTCTATTGGCATTGGAAGTGTGATAGTTTTTAATTTGCCAGCCTGCAGTGATAGAGTATAGGGAAGTACTGACAGAAGCCCAAAAATTACGCCTGCATAAAGGATAAAAAATAATTTCCAGTTGAATTTTTTTTCTGAACTCATAACCTTTTTTCCATATTTGGTCATTAATTTATTTCAACCTAAGATGTTCTATTATTAATTTGAATTTTAAGAAACATAACGGCCGGCATGAGCGGCGCGCTGCCCAATGATCAGCGTGCACCCAAATATCACCTAAATAAGTACGCGTTTCGCGTCCGCTCTATGCCGTTGTTATTTTCTTGTCGTTCTCATTTTTTGAGAAATAATTATTATCTTTGAAAAGATATTGCTCTTGTTCTCCATTTACTACTATCAAAGGCAAATCTTTATATGGAAGTATGTTTCTAAAATTGAAAACAATATTATCAATATCATTAATACAAAAGCACGCTAATGTCTCACGCATTTCTTCAGGTACTTTAGCATACACATTTTCAAAAAGATCTTGG
>CAZTZL010000025.1:17199-41030 GCA_964617625.1 uncultured bacterium | reverse complement strand
TTTTACTTAAAACAATAAAATGAAAATTATATTAAAGGTAACAATATTAAAAAATTAATCAAAAAGAAATATAATGTCAAGTTAAAATTAGCATAACGAATGTTCATTCTTAAAAGGAAATTTCTGATCTATAATCTCTCCAACCGCAAAATATAATTGGCCGCATCCAGGAGATCATCTGCACGGTAATCCGGCTCACCTGCAAATTCATCGTCTCTCCCCTGAAATCCGGTTTTCACAAGTATGGTTCTCATACCCGCTCGCTTTCCTGTTTCCATATCGGAAGTTTTATCGCCAATGAAAAAGCTGTTTTGGATATCAATATTCAATTCTTCTTTTGCTCGTTTGATCAACGCCTGTTCCGGTTTTCTGCAGGAACATTTTTCGGATTTGCTGTGGGGACAAAAATAGATTTTATCGACCAATATATTTTCTTTGGAAAAATGGCTCAGCATTTCACGGTTCACTTTGTAAAAATCTTCTTCACTGAAATATCCCATCCCGATGCCGGGTTGATTGCTCACAATGACAATGCGGTATCCCATATCCGAAAATTTTTTAATTCCCTCTATTGCATTAGGAAGCAATTTGAATTTCCCGGGATCGTGGAGATAGAGAATTTCTTCGTTTATCGTTCCGTCCCGATCCAGGAAAATGGCCGGAGAAGATTTTAACGGCTGTCTTTTGATATGAACGGCTCCTACTTTCATGACAACATGTTCACCGGATTCACCGGACAATTGGCCCGCTTTTCTAATAATCGCTGTAGTGGAAATAGATTCCTGAATTGGGATTATCTTGACTTCTCCGCCATATGATTCGACGATTTCCTTGGAAGTTAATGTATCGGAGGAATAATCTCCGGCTTTGATATAGAAATCCGGTTTTAATAGTTCGATATTTTGATTGTTTCTCCGCTCATCAAAGAGAAAAACATAATCCACAGATTCAAGAGCGGCAACCAATTTTATCCGTTGTTCTTCATTTATGATAGGGCGGTCCGGGCCTTTGTATTTTTTAACGGATTGGTCGGAATTCACGCCGACGACAAGGATATCACAAAACGCTTTTGCTTTTTCAAGATAATCAGCATGACCGGCATGGATCAGATCAAACGCACCGGAAGTAAAACCGATGGTCTTGTTCTCCTTGTGAAGTGCAACGCAGATCTTTAACAATTGTTTTCGGGATTTGATTTTATCGTGGATCATCTTGATACCAATGTAACACACTTCATAAAAAATTCAAATACTTTTTTAAACAGGACTGGAATTCCCACTGCAAATGGGGATCCCCGATTTTGTTGGGATAGAGGGTTTCGCTCTTTTTAAACGGGACCTCAGCAAAGCCGGAACGGGTTATCCCCCTTTTCAAGGGGGACCTCAGCGCAAGCTGAGGAGGGGGTTTCCCCGATCAAGGGGGAACCTCGTTCCGAACTATTGAACGATGAAGGGGGTTCTTTCTCAATTTCTTCACTTTCTCCTGCAAATCTTCATACACCCCTTCCAAATTTTTCATGACCTCAATATTGGTATATCGAACCACCGTGATCCCGTAACGACCCAATCTTTCTGTCCGCTGCCTGTCATACGCCTCCTGTTCCGCATGAGAATCTCCATCGATCTCAACGACAAGCAAAAGCTTCGAACAATAGAAATCGACAATGAAGTAATCCAAAGGTTTTTGCCTTGTGAATTTTAAGTTTTGGAAAGCCTTGTTTCTCAAAACCTCAAACCATATTTTTTTCTCGGCTGGTGTTGGATTTTTTCGGTTTTCGCGGGCTTTTTCAACCAGTCTTTTGTCATATGGAATGTATGGAAGTTTTTGTGACATATCTTATTTGAGACCCCCTAAATCCCCCTTATCAGGGGGACTTAAATAATTGTGAAATTTCACCCTGCCAAGGGGGACCTCAGCGCAAGCTGAGGAAGGGGTTCCCCTATCAAGTGAGAACCTCGTCCCGATCTTTGGGATGAGGAAGGGGATTCTAATCATCCTTTTTATTCAACTCACGAATCACATGCTCCGCTGCATTACGATTCATTCCTTTCACACGTGCAATTTCTTCAACCGAAGCCTTTCGGATTCCGTCGATCGATCCGAATGTTTTGAGCAAGGCATTCCGTCTTTTTACTCCGATACCGGGAATATCGTCAAGCAGAGATTTCACCATCCGTTTTCCCCGCCGCTGTCTGTGAAATGTCACGGCAAACCGGTGCGCCTCGTCACGGATCTGCTGAAGCAATCTCAAACTGGATGAATTTTTTGGCAAAGTCTGCGCGTCCGAAATCCCGGGAATGAAAACTTCTTCCAGCCGTTTGGCCAAACCGATGATCGGCTGATCCGCAATCTCCAATTCCTTTAAAGCGGAGAGCGCAGAAGAGAGCTGACCTTTCCCTCCATCCACCAATATGAGATCGGGAAAAGCTTCTCCATCTTTTAAGAGCCGGGAATATCTTCGTTGGATCACTTCGGCCATCATGGCAAAATCGTCAATTCCATTGACATTTCTGATTTTAAATTTGCGATACCCACTCTTCTTCGACTTCCCATTCTCGAATACGACAAGAGAACCCACGGCGTCGGTTCCGGAGATATTTGAAATATCAAAGGCTTCGATCCGTTTCGGCGCTTTGTCCAGATGCAAATCTTTTTGAAGCGCCTTCACAGACGGCGCGATCCAATCTTCGGTTTGGGATTTTTGAAATAACAGTTCGTTCAAAAGAAGTTTCGCATTTTGGGTGCACATCTCTATCAATTTGGATTTTTTCCCTTTTTGGGGAAAACCAAACCGAACATGATGCTGCTTTTTCCGGTCAAGCCACGCCTGAACAATTTCCGCATCGTATAAACGAAACGGAAACAGGATTTCATCCGGAATATAATCTGTTCTGTAATAATACTGTTTGATAAACGAAGTCAGCACTTCGGATTTGGAAAGGCCTTCCACGCCGCTTAAATAAAAATGATGACGATTCGTAATTTTCCCATCCCGTACGTCGAATACCACGCCGCAGGCATCCTCTTCTTCAATCGCAAGACTGACAATATCGCGGTTCACCTGTATGGTGTCCACAACTTTTTGTCTGGATTGAAAAGCTTCGATACTTTGAATCTCATCTCGAATCCGGGAGGCCTCTTCATACCGCTTCTCATCGGACAAGGATTCCATTCGTCCGGTCAGGTCGGATATCAGATGAACATTTTTCCCGTTGATAAAATCGACCACCTGGCTGATAGTCTGAAAATATTCTTCCCGACTGACCAGTCCCTCGCATGGGCCCTGGCAGCGTCCGATATGATAGTCCAGACAGACGTGGTGTTTTTTAGTTTGAATACTCTCTTCATCGATTTTAAGACGGCACGACCGGACAGGAAAAATCCGCCGAACCGCCGCCATGAGCTGCCGGATCCTGCTCACATCGGTATAGGGGCCGAAATATCGAGATCCGTCCCGTATCATTTTCCGTGTGATAAAAATCCGGGGGTATGGTTCGTTTGTGACGCGAATGTAGGGATAACTTTTATCATCCTTGAGATTAACGTTGTATCTGGGATAATGCTCCTTGATCAGATTGGCCTCGAGAATCAGGGCCTCTATTTCGGAATCGGTCACGATGGTCTCAAAATCAACCACCTTTTTCATCATCAGAATGTGCTTTGGATCGTTTGCCATTGCCGCACCGAAATGAGACCGGAGCCGGTTGCGAAGTATCCGCGCTTTGCCGACATATAATATTTTATTGTTTCTATCCTTTAACAGATAGATGCCTGGCTTGGCTGGCACATTTTTAAGTTTTGATGCAATCATACTGATTTTAAATTTCTCCCTCCCAGGCACATTGTAATAATTTGGGAAGGATCTCTCCGGACGGCCCGATCAGTGTTTCATCTGCGTGGTGTGAGATGACAGTCGGTTCGGTATTGATTTCCACCACAAACGCACCGTACTCCTTTGCTGTGACAGGCAATGAAGCGGCAGGCTGCACCACAGCGGACGTGCCGACAGTGAAAAACAGATCGCAATTTTCAGCTGCGCGAAAAGCCTTGATCAATATCTCCTGGGGCAGTAATTCTCCAAACCAGACCACATCGGGCCGCATCAATCCGCCGCACGCACATCTGGGCAACTCGCTCATACCTTTCATCCCGATACTGTTGCTGCCTGTTCCGCAGTCAACACAGCGGCTCCGCATAATATTCCCGTGAAGTTCGAGTATATTCCGATTCCCCGCTTTCCAGTGCAGCCCATCCACATTTTGTGTAATTAGTGTAAATTCGGGATAGTGTTGTTCCATTTTGGAAAGGGCAATGTGCCCGGGATTGGGATGAACTTCATCGATCAATTTCTTCCTGAAAGTGTACCATTCCCAGACCAGTTCGGGATTACGTATAAACGCATCGAAATTGGCCAGCTCTTCGGATTTATACTTTTTCCATAAACCCTCTTCTCCGCGAAACGTCGGTACGCCGCTCTCTGCAGAAATGCCCGCCCCCGTGAGCACGGCTACCTTTTTCGATTGCTTTAATTTTTTGATGAGTTTGTCCGAAAACATATCCATTCACAAAATCAAAAATCAACTATGCATTTGAATAAATTCAAATATGAAAATCCGAAATACGAAACAACTCCGAATGACCGAAATCAGAATTTCAAAAGTTCAGAGCCAATTGTGTCTGATCATTCTGGGTAACATTTTCTATTTAAACATTCGAGTTTTGAATTTGTTTCTGATTTCGTGTTTCGTATTTCAAGCTTAGTGAAAAAAAATATTTTTCATTATTTATGTAAAAAATTTACTTGTAATACCAAAACAAAAAAGGCCCAGCAATCAATTGACGCTGCAGCCTTTATGTCTATCTGCCGATTAAATTGTTATCGTATTTCTTCAATCCTTGCGGCTTTCCCTTTAAGCTTTCGAATATAGAAGAGCTTGCCCTGGCGGACTTTCCCCTGTCGTATTCTTTCAATTTTCGAAATACGGGGAGAGTAAAGAGGAAATACCCTTTCCACTCCCACACCGCCGGAAATTTTACGGACAGTAAATGTTTTGTTCACGCCGCTGCCCCGTTTTTGAATGACCAGACCGCGGTAAACTTGAATGCGCTCTTTATCCCCTTCAATCACTTTCAAATGAACAGCAACATCATCACCCGCTTTAAAATCAGGTATTTCTTTTTTAATCTGATCGGCAACTACCAAATTCAATGGGTCCATTCAACAATCCTCCTGGTCGATCTTTTATATAAATGAGTAGTTTATTTAACTTTCTTCTTTTTTAACAGATCCGGTCTTCTCTCTCGTGTATTTTTTTCGGACTGTTCTTTTTTCCACAATCCGATCTTTGCATGATGACCGGATAACAATATATCCGGAACTTTCATCCCGCAAAACTCTGCCGGACGTGTATAATGGGGATGGTCCAATTGGCCGCTGTGAAAAGAATCCCCTTCTGCCGAACTAAAATCGCCCAGTACTCCCGGCAGCAACCGCACAACTGCGTCGATCACAACACTTGAGGCCAGTTCACCACCTGTCAAAATATAATCTCCAATTGAAATCTCATCGGTTACATACTTTTCAATCACCCGTTGGTCCACTCCCCGGTAATGCCCGCATAAAAAAACAAGATGGTTTTCTTTTGTCAATGATATCGCTCGATCTTGAGTAAACCGTTCTCCCTGCGGTGTCATTAAAATCACCTTGGGAGAAATTTTTGTCCTTTTTTTTAATATCCGATCCATTACACGGAAAAAAGGCTCCGGTTTCAGGATCATACCCGCACCGCCGCCAAACGGGTAATCGTCAACTGTTTTATGTTTGTCTGTCGTAAATTCTCTGAGATCCCACAATTTGATTGCAACGATTTCTTTTTCCTGAGCCCTTTTCAGCATGGACTCCTGGAAAAATCCGTTTAACATTTCAGGAAAGGGTGTGATGACATCAATCTTCATCTGTATCTATCAATCCTTCGATGGGATCTATCCATATTTCCCTTTTCTGTATATCGATCCGTTTGATAAATTCTTTCACTGCAGGGATCATGATCTCTTTACCGTCCGCGTCGACAATATAAATATCCTGCGCGGGCATTTGAATCACATCAATAACGGATCCGATTATTTTCCCAAGAACAGTCCTGACATTCATTCCCACAAGATCGTGGATATAATAATGCCCTTCTGGTAAAGAGGGCAATTCTTTCTCTCTGACACAAATTTCAACGCTTCTCAAAGTATCGGCTTGACTTCTGTTTTCGAAACCCGAAAGTTTGAGAATAACACTGTTTTGCTGCACCCTGACCTGTTCAATTTTTATCCATTTTTTCTCACCGTCCGGCAGGGCCAGACAGAGTGAACTCAATTCATTATATCGATCAGGCCAGTCCGTAGATGGAACGACTTTTACTTCTCCCCGAATACCATGGGGACGTAAAATTCTACCTACTGTAATTAATGAATCATCCCCACCCATAACCCGCACTCAAAGATTTTTACAACAATTATTCCAAGATCTCTAACACGGCGCGTTTCCCGCGCTTGGCTGAAGCAGCCGCTAAAAGTGTACGAATGGACTTGGCAGTCTGGCCTTTTCTGCCAATAACTTTGCCAAGATCTCCATCACCGACGCGTAACTCGTAAACCGTTGTCTTCTCACCTTCAACTTCAGATACAGCAACGGCTTCCGGCTGATCCACCAAATGTTTGGCGATGAATTCGATGAACTCTTTCATCTTTATCCCCTCCTCAAAATGTGTGTCGATTCCGCCTCAGTTTCTATGCGCAAGAGATGTGTTTTTGAGATCCAAAATAAACTATAAAATGAATCAGGATTCTTTTTTATCTTCTGACTTTGTTTCGTCCGTAATTTCTTTTTCTTCAACTTCTTCTTTTTCGGCAGATTTGCCGGCGGTTTCGATGGTTTCAGTTTCAGTTTTTGCCCCGGCCTCAACTTCTGTCTCTGCCTTCACTTCGGCTTCTTTTACATCCTTTTCATTCGAAGGACTACCACTTTGAACGGTTTCTTCTGCGTCTTCCGCAGCTTCTATTTGTGTTTCCGCCTTTACTTCGGCTTCTTTCACATCTTTTTTATCAGAAGAAACTTCGGTCTTAGCGGTTTCCTCTTTAACATCCGGCTTTGCTTCTTCGGTTTCGAGGGATTCTGTTTTGGGTTCAGCAGATTTTGGTTTGACGGCCGCTTCTGCAGGTTTTGCTTCCTCGGCTTTCAATTTGTTCTTTGCTTCCGCTTTCGCCTTTTTCTTTTCTTCTGCTTTCACTTCTTCACGGCGATGACGTTCAATTTGAAGGACTTCCCATTTTTTCATTTCTTCTTCAATTTGAGCTTCATCCAATCCTCTCCTTTTCAAGGACCGCCTGTGAAGAACACCTTGCCGCTTGAACAGACTGTTTACTGTGTCTGATGGAACAGCACCGCAATCAAGCCAATAATTAGCTCTTTCTTCTTTCACTTGAAGATCAGGCGGATGATTAATCGGATTGTACAATCCGATGCATTCGATGTACCGTCCATCTCTCGGGGAATGAGAATCCGTAACCACAATTCGATAAGACGGATGGTGTCTCCTACCCAGTCGTGTTAAACGAATCTTAACAGCCAATAACTACCTCCTATAGGACTAAATAAATATTACATTGCGAATGGAATATTCCGGGGCATCCGTTTTCCCTGGAAACGTCCCATCTGCTTCATCATATTCTGCATCATCTGAAACTGTTTGATAAGCTGATTGACATCCTGAACCCGTGTCCCGCTTCCCGCAGCAACGCGTTTCCTTCGGCTCCCGTTGAGAATGTGAGGTTTTCTTCTCTCTTCACGGGTCATGGAGTTAATAATCACCTCGATCCGGGTTAATGCGGATTCATCCACGTGAAGACCTTTCAATCGGCTGCCCATTCCGGGAAGCATACCGACGATCTGGTTCAGAGAACCCATGCGTTTAACCTGCTGAAGCTGCGTATAAAAGTCTTCCAGCGTGAAGTCTTTTTTCCCTAATTTCTTTTCAAGCTTTTCCGCTTCTTCCCTGCTGACGGTTTCGCTTGCTTTTTCAACCAGGGTGACCACATCACCCATACCCAAAATTCTTGAGGCCATACGATCCGGATGGAAGGGTTCAATGCCATCCAGTTTTTCGTTGTTTGTGATGAACTTCACCGGCTTTTCGGTGACTGCGACAATAGAAAGCGCTGCGCCACCCTTTGCATCTCCATCCAATTTTGTAAGAACAATTCCATTAAAATCGATCCGCTCATGGAAAGCAACGGCCGACTTGACAGCATCCTGACCTGTCATGCTGTCCGCAACGAACAAAATTTCGCAGGGCCGAACCGACTCTTTGATCGCTTCCAGCTCAGCCATCATTTTCTCATCAACATGAAGGCGCCCAGCCGTATCGAGTATCAATGTATCAAATTTGCTTTTTCTCGCATGATCCAATGATTCCCGGATAATTTTCAACGGGTCATGATTCGCAAGCGAAAAAACAGTTAGATCAGCGGATTTACCAAGCGTTTGAAGCTGTTCGACAGCAGCAGGCCGATAGATATCCGCCGCAACCAAAAGCGGTTGACGCCCCGATTTTCTCAAATAGCAGCCCAGTTTGCCAACAAACGTGGTTTTACCAGATCCCTGCAGTCCGGTAACCATGATCACAGCAGGATGTTGTTTTCCAAACTGAATCGGGACATTGGCCTTCCCTAACAGGCTAACCATTTCATCGAAAACGACTTTGACCACCTGCTGGCCGGGTGTAATACTCCGGATAACTTCCTGTCCGATTGCCCTGGATTCCACTTTTTTAACAAAATCCTTGACAACCTTGTAATTCACATCCGCTTCTAACAGCACACGCCGGATTTCCCGCATGGAATCGGCAATATTGTTCTCCGTAATTTTGCCCATACCGCGGAGCTTTTTCAGAGCTAAATCTAATTTTTGTACGAGTTCATCAAACATATGTATATCCGAAAAACTTTTAAATGTAAATAAAAAAAGTCCTTTATGCAAGTTCTTTTTATTTAATCAAAAAACACAGACAAGAACAATTTTTTCCTGCACTAATAAAAAATATTTATAAAAAGAGAAAATAATTTCATTCATTTTGATAATAACGGCAATAAAAATTTATGGTTTTGAAATAAAATTTTCATATAACAAAACTAATAAAATTGCTTTAATTTAAAGATTGCAATCGCCAATTCTATTTAGTATAATAGATTTATTCAATCAATAACGACGTACAAATAATTACAGGAATCTAACCATTTGCCGGAGACCCGACATGTCATTTATGATGCAATGTCCTAAATGCCACCACAAATTTAACAAAGCGCTTTCCTATTGCCCATATTGCGGTCAGGCAAACAACATTCAGGATGCAGGATTGAACATTAAAGCGCTTTGCCCCCGCTGTAATATCCCTCTCGAGATTACCAATCTGCGGGATAACGAACTGGACATCTGCCCCGTCTGTCATGGCATGTGGCTGGATACGCTTGAGTTTAAACACCTGACATCGGAACGGGATGTGTATGAAGACGATACTGTTTCCAAAGAATTCCAAAAAAAGGCGATTCCTAAAAAAGAAATCAAATACCTACCCTGTCCCCGTTGTAAAAACCTGATGATCAAGCAGAATTTCAAGAAAATCTCCGGTGTCATCATCGATCTCTGCCGCCTGCACGGTGTCTGGCTGGACGCGGGAGAACTTGATCAGATCCGGAGTTTTATCGCCAATGTAGATTATGACGAATATCAGGACACAAAAATGGAACTCAATAACGAAGAGATCGAATCACTTGAACGCCAGCTCAGAGATGTCGAACTGGTTCAGAGGGCCACGCAACTTTGGAACCTGAAATACTGGATGTACAAAACACGCTGAAAACATGATCTTTTCTATCAGCCTTGCATTTTAAGATTATGGTGAATTCTAAGTATGTTTTTAATGTAATTCTTTTATTTAATTTAAAAAGTGAAAATCAAAATCCCTGCCCGCCGCGGGCAGGCAAAATGATAATTCAAAACTGAAAATGAAAAGAATACTTACCCATTCCAATTATTAAATTACATATTCGAGAAATTATACAAACTATTATTTTTGCATTTTTATTTTTCATTTTAATATTTGATTTTTGATATTTTATTTCAAGTGAACAAAGTAACCTTTTCTCGCTTAACCAATTATCAGCGGGAACGGAAAATTAATCCTTAACTATTATTAAGCAGGAGTATAAAACATGAGACCGGTTGTCGTTCTGGGTGCTGGCATGGTGGGCAGTGCCATGGCCATTGATCTGTGCGATCATTATCAAGTTACCTTGACGGATATTGATACAAAAAAATTAAATGGATTAAAAAATCATAACGGTATTCATACCAAAAAAGCGGATCTATCCGATAAATCAGTATTGAAGGAAATCATCAAGAAAGCCGATCTCGTTATCAACGCCGTACCCGGTTACATGGGTTTCCAAACACTGAAAACCGTGATCCAGGCAGGCAAAGACATCGTGGACATCTCATTTTTCAGCGAAGATCCGTTTGAACTGGATGCCCTCGCCAAAAAGCATAAAGTGACGGCCATTGTGGACTGCGGTGTGGCTCCTGGAATGAGTCACATGATTCTTGGATACCACAGCGTACAAATGGAAATCGAATATTTCGAATGTCTGGTCGGCGGACTGCCTTTCAAACGGATCTGGCCTTACTTTTACAAAGCGCCTTTCTCCCCGATCGATGTGATCGAAGAATACACACGGCCGGCGCGCCTTGTAGAAAACGGAAAAATTGTGATCAAACCAGCGCTTTCCGATCTGGAACAAGTAAACATCAACCCGGTGGGCACACTGGAAGCCTTCAACACAGACGGCCTTCGAACCCTTCTAAAAACCATGAAAATTCCCACCATGATCGAAAAAACATTGCGATACCCCGGCCATATCGAAGCTATTCAAATACTGAAACAAACGGGATTTCTCAACCGGGATAAAATAGAAATAGGCGGGATTAAAATCTCTCCCATCGAACTCACTTCCAGATTGCTCTTCCCACTCTGGCAATTCGAAAAGAACGAACGCGAATTTACAGTAATGCAGGTTACCATGCGGGGGCAGCACAAGGGCAAAACCAAAACGTTTGTGTACCACCTGTACGACGAATTCGACAGGGAAACGCAGACATCTTCAATGGCTCGCACCACCGGTTATACCTGTACGGCGGCTGCCCGTTTGGTTCTCGAAGGAGCCTATCGTCAAATCGGCATCTCTCCGCCGGAATATCTGGGCATGAATAAAATCTGTTTTAATCGGATCGCCGCCTATCTCGAATCAAGAAAAGTCACATATAATATAGAAGAAAAAATCTCCCCCAATCCCTGACTCCGTATCCAAGCCTCAAGTCCCCAGTCCCTATACTCTATCTTCTATTTTTCATTTTTTCCTTGCATTTTTCTGGAATTACATTTAATTACATTATCGTTTGCCGGAGAATAGACACAAATGATTAATCCCAGTTTTCTGAAAATTCTATTTCCCTGGATCCTGTGGAAGGATTCGGGAAATGACCAGAATATCTATCTGACTTTCGATGATGGGCCCCATCCTCAATACACAAAACAGGTACTGGAATGTCTCAGGCGGCATCAAACCAGAGCCTCTTTCTTTCTTCAGGGAGAAAAAGTGCTTCTTTTCCCGGGTATTGTGGAACAGATAAAAAAAGAGGGACACACCATCGGAAATCACGGCTTTTCACACAAGAGCCTGTTTTTACAAAGAAAATCATGGATTGCCGAAGAGATCAAAAAAACGGATAGAGCCATCGAGAAAATTACGGGACAGAAACCGGTTTTCTTCCGCCCGCCTTATGGCCGTTTCGATCCGGGATTTCAAAAGATTGTGCAGGATTTGAACCATCGGCTTGTAGTTTGGAGTTTGCTCTCGTATGATTTTCAAGGGACCGATCCCCAAAAAATCATCCGGACGATTCAAACACATCTTCATCCGGGCGCGATCATTGTCTGCCACGACGGACACGAAAACACACCTGTCATGCTCGAAGCCCTGCCGGAGATTTTGAAAAATATCCGCGAACAGGGATACCATTGTCAGCTTCTCGAATCAGTCCGGAAAAATAAGAAATGATGTTTATCATTTTAAATTTGGGACTTATATTTTTTACTTTTTTATATATCATCATTACACTGATCATGTGGTTCGGCATTCGGATGAAACTAAAATCGAATCCGTGCCGTCCGGTGATTTCCATTATCATCGTCGCGCAGAACGAAGAAGCCACGCTCCCGCTCTGCCTGGAATCTCTTTCCCGTTTGACATATCCCAAAGATAAAATGGAATATATTTTAGTGAACGACCGCTCCACGGATCAAACCAAAAGCGTCATGTCCGAATTTGCTGACAGACACAAACAAACCAAGGTCGTTGAGATTAAAACTCTTCCTAATAAATACACGGGAAAAATTTTCGGATTGATTCAGGGTGTGAAGGAGAGTTGTGGAGAAATTCTCTTTTTTACGGATGCGGACTGCATCGTCCCGCCGGACTGGATTCAGTCTACACTTATGGAGTATGACGAAAATACGGGAATTGTGGGCGGATTTATTGCTTTGGATAAAAAAGAGGAAAAGACATTATTGTTTCACCAGATTCAGTCGCTGGACTGGATCAACGTGACAAGCGCAGGAAGCGCCTGGGCCAATTTAAATTTGCCTCTGAGTGTTTTTGGGAATAATTTTTCAATCCGTCGGGAAATATACGATCGAGCGGGCGGATTCGAATCCATCGAAAGCCATCTGACAGAAGACTATGCGCTGATTCGTAATGTGCGGTCCCGGACAAGAACAAAAATCCGCATCCGTCTCGACAAAAACAATCTCGTCTATTCAAGACCGGCAAGAAATCTAGGGGAATTTTATCGCCAGAGAAAACGCTGGGCCATCGGCGGCCGCAGCCACAATTTTCTGGGATTTCTTTTGATGTCCACGGCCTTTCTGATTCACATGCTGATCCCGACCGTCATGATTGCCGGACAATTTAAACTCGGCTTTCTTGCTTTTATCGATATCCTGCTGATGGATTCGTTCTTTCTTTACTGGCCGCTCAAACAGCTCGAACGCACCGATCTCTTCAAAGTGATCGTTCCGTATGAACTTTTCTATTTTGGATACTCGATCTTCTTCGCGCCTTTTTTGCTGTTTGCAAGAAAAGTCCAGTGGAAATCGTCCGTCTATAAAATGGAAAACCGCTGATTGACTGTCCTAAACGGGATGGTATTCTTCAATTAAAATTTAAGCCGACTTACCTGCCTTTTTCATTTTTTTCTCAAGCCGTTTTTCTTTCTTCGTTTTTAACGGTTTCTTTTTTGTTTCTTTTTTGACATCACCGGCTTTGGCCATTTTGTTTCTCCTTTAATTTTAACAGTATCATGATGAATAAATGGTCGAAAAATTACATCAAAAGAAAAATTAAAATTCAATTTAAAATAATAAAAGACGACAAGAAATCAAACGTTATTTTAACCAACAAAATATCCATATAACTTTTACTCAGGCAAAGACATCAGTGTATATTATGGTTTCCTTAGGATTTCTTCTTAACCGGTGTTCGCGGCTTCTGTAAAACATTGAACTTCGTTCCAAACTGTGCTAAAAATTCAACGCTGAAACCCCGGAGCGTGTACCAGATCGGCAGCGTCACTACACTGTTGATATACGGAATTGCCAAAAGGAAAAACCCAATACAGCAAGTGAAAACTCCGAACAAAACAATAACGATCCCAATTGCCAGATAAATCAGAAAAAGCAGAACACCGTAAAGAATAAAATTGAACGCATGCTCCCGAAACAGGGGAAGAAAACGTGCCCACGCATCGCTCGCATTAATCCGATATTTGTACATGATCGGTACGACGAAATCGTTCAGAAAAAGCCAGATATACCCGGCGGCCAGAATGAACACAATGAAAAGAAAGGCCAGTCCTATTATCCATAAGACCATATCTGGTGCATAAAAGCCATTGTAATGGATTTGAGCCAATAATTTGAAAACAAAACCGGCAAACAGTCCGAAAATAACCATGCACAGCAAACCAAAGCCAATACTCCATACGCACAGCGAATTACCTTCATTACTGTACTGATTCCAGGGTTTGGCAATTTCGGCTCGCTTCAGTACGACATTATGAAGAAACATAAATTTCCCGCGGGAACTTAACCAGACAACAAGCACTGCGATTGCAAAAATAATCAATATACCCAAACTTGCCAGTACTATTCTTTCAGGAGAATGAAGAACCCAGTCCAGAACATGTTTCGGCGCATCGACAATTTCACCGAGATCACATTTATCTCCGACACCTTTCTTGATTCCGTTTCCGCCCCCACCTCCCGGTCCCTCGGTCAGTCCGGCCAGAAAAGCGGTGAAACCAACGACAAACCATTTTTTCAGATTGAAGGGGCTAAAAAGTACTTTTTTCATCCGGCCCCATCCACGGCTCAACGGATCGAGATAACGAATAATCATGATTTCTCCTGTTCGTTTAATTTATTCTGAACTAATTTTCTTCAAATCTTCCGGTTTGATAGTTAAAAGGCCTGACCCCGGCAACCGTTCCGTAAGCACCTTCCAGTTGGGATCGCTGATGAAAACGGTATCAAAAATGAGCTTGGCATCATCAATCTTGCCGACATTTGCCAGAGAAACCGCATGCCAGAATTTCATTTCAAGATTTTCAGGAAACATCTCTTCGGCAGTTCCATACAGTTTTAATGCACTCTTCACATCATTTTTCTCCATGGCCAGATCGCCTTGATTCATATACTCGTATGCCCGGTAGACCTTTAAAATCCGTTTTATTTCAAGGACAGGTTCGGGGTGATCCTCCACGCGCAGATCGATGAGCCGGTCCTCCCAGACCTTCCCGGTCGATGTCCCCCGGACAACCAAAATTGCCGCTGACTGTTTACCGCGAATATCACCGCCTTCGGCCTGGGCCGCTTCAAGTGCCGAAATCATTCTTTCGGCCAGGGGACCTTCCGCTTTCCTGTAAGCTTCGGCCATAGCCGGCCAGACCCGGTCGTTCAGCATGAGATTGGCCTGAACCGAAAACTGTTCGCCGGCCGCATGTCCGGCATCCGGAATGCATTTTGTTCCCGTGTAAACAGAGACATTGCCCTTTGCATCTACGATGGCCAGCTGCCTGAAATCCCGTCCTTCATCCGATTCAAGGAGGATATTCGATACTTCCCCTGCGGTTTTACCCTGTTTGAGCAGATCAATTCCCCTTGGTCCGAATGAGATGTTTACCAGGGATTGCGTAGCAATTGCACCGACGCCGGCTTCGGCCCAGGAAACCACCGAACCCACTGAAAACCAGTGCGACTGAACCGCCACACCCATTTCGCCGGTAACCGAATCCCGGGCGACAATGGAATAAGTATGGACCAACGGCTCAGTAAATCGTAACTGTGCCCATCCCGGTTGTATAAATACGGCGAATAATCCTAAGATCACTATTTTTCTCATCATTTTATATTCCCCTGAATTTATAAAAGTTGTGAGTGTGATTTAACTGCTTTTTGATACTGTTCCCACAATAGTGACCTGTCCGTTGGATAGTCCAAAAAATCCCAGGGCAGTTCTTCTTCGACTGTTCGTTCCCTATGTAGAAGTTTTTCCAGATCGATGTTTCTTTCCCGCAATGCATCTTTCCATGGAATATCCTTTTCAACCGCATCCATCAGAGCCAGTCCGACCTGTACCCCCCCGAGGGAGAGAATTCCTTGCAGAACTTCTTCACGGGTGCTTTTATTCACAAACGAGATCTCCTTTTCACGGGACAGTCCATATCGAATCGACTTCCTTTTCCGTGACAGTTCCTTTTCTGTTGCCATGGGCGCCCATTGGAATACGGTGAAAGGTTTGGGAACGAATGCATTGACGCTGACCCGAACCGATTTCCGTTTCGATCTGCTTTTAAAAATTTTAGTCAATTCTTTAGACAAATGTACAATGGCATCAACATCTTCTTCGGTCTCTCCCGGACATCCAATGAGATAGTAAAGTTTGAGAATTTGAATTTCTGAACTTCCCAACAGTCCTGCTGTTTTAAAAAGTGTTTCGTTCGAAATCGGCTTTCCGATTCGTTCCCTCAGCCTTTCCGTACCGGCTTCAGGAGCAATCGTAAAGGAACGCGCTCCGCTTCGATTAACCGCTGCAATCAATTCCGGCGTCACCCGGTCGGCGCGAATAGACGAAAAAGAAACCTGAAATCCTTCTATTATTAGAAGATCGCACAATTTTTCCAAATCCCGATAATCAGACAATCCGGCGCCTTCCAAACCAACTTTCCGCGCACCCTTATTTTTTGTACGGATTGTATCAAGGATTGATTCAATTGAGTGTGCCCGAAAAGGCGCATAAACCTGCCGCGCCGCACAGAAGTGACAGCCTCTTCTGCATCCCCGCGCTGCTTCCACAACAAACATATTTTTAAAATGGCTCAAAGGCGTAACGACCGGCGTATAGACAGGATGGCTTTCCAGATCGAACTGGATGTGACGGGACCCGCTTTCGGAAATTCCGGGAATATAAACACCCGGAATTTTTGAGAGAGTGTTCAGTTTTCCTTTTCGGGACAGATCTGTTTGAATCCATCGCGAAAGTGTGTCCGCGATTTGAAACAGAATACCCTCCCCCTCTCCTATAAGGAGGCCGTCCATAAAAGACAGGAGAGGGGAAGGGTTCAGCCCACTAACGACGCCCCCTATCATAATGATAGGTTCTGCATCGGATCTATGATGAGAGAGGAGGGGAAAATGGCATCTTTTTAATATTCCCAGGACATTGATTATATCCGTTTCAAATGAAAGTGAAAATCCGACAACATCAAACTGATCAAGTTTTTTTCCGCTTTCTAATGTTCTAATTTCTGTATTAAAAGGCGGATCATATAAAAAAACCCTTTCACACTTGATCAACGGATGTTCATTGAGTATTCTATAGACGGTCTGAAATCCCAGACTCGCCATCCCGACACGATAGCAATTCGGGTAAACCAGCGCCACCTGAACCGGTGCTTCCTTTTTAACGGAAACGGAATTCGATTCCTGTTCAAGAAACCGCTGGGCGTACTGTTGAAAGTAATAGCGTTGTGACAAACCTTTTACACCCGAAACCCCATTTACAGCCTTTAATCCATCTGCTTGCGGATAAATGTCGGAATACTCAAGTCGTCCTTCGATTCAAAGGACAGATTACCGTCATGTCCAACGACTTCGCCCATGACCTGTTCCAGTATATCCTTCTCGAATTCCGAACAGGTGGTCTCACGGCCCGTCCGGCGTTCATTCGATTGATAGGAAATCTTTCTCGATTTTTGTCTGTACAATCCGCTTCGGATACCATCCCGGTGAAACCCGGTCGCAATCACGGTCACACGAAGATCGCCGTTCAGCGACAGATCCTTTACCGCGCCAAAGATGATGTTTGCATCTTCACCGGCCGCCTGATGAATGACCGTGGTCGCCTCGGTAATATCATTGAGACTAAGATCCTTGCCGCCTGTTATATTCACAAGAACACCGAGCGCTCCCAGTATCGAAACGTCATCAATGAGCGGACTTGAAATGGCCTGTTCCGCCGCTTCTTTTGCCCTGTTTTCACCGCTGCCCACACCCGAACCCATCAGCGCATCTCCCATCTGGCTCATGACTGTTCTTACATCTGCAAAATCGACGTTGACCAGCCCAGGTACATTAATTACATCGGAGATGCCTTTGGTCGCATGAAAAAGAATTTCATCGGCCACCCGGAATGCTTCTTCCAGAGGAAAATTTTTTGGAACCAGCGAAATGAGTTTCTGATTCGGAACCACGATCAATGTATCGACATTTTCCTTCAATTCCGCTATTCCATTTTCAGCTTTCTCTATCCGCTTGTTGCCTTCGAAGAGAAAAGGCGTTGTGACAATTCCGACAGTCAGTGCTCCCAGGTCGCGTGCAATCTCGGCCACGATAGGTGCCGCTCCGGTTCCCGTACCGCCACCCATACCGCAGGTGATAAAAACCATATCGGTCTCGGAAAGGATTTCGATCACCGCATCTTTGTTCTCTTCGATCGCCTTTTTTCCGATTTCAGGATTCCCTCCGGCGCCAAGCCCTTTCGTCAATTTCTTTCCGATCTGGACCCTGGTAGAAGCATGGTTCTGTTCCAGTGTCTGAAGATCGGTATTGATCGCCACAAAATCGACACCGCTTAGCTTGTCCTGAACCATCCGATTGATTGCGTTTCCTCCTGCTCCTCCGACACCGACTACACGGATCTTGGCGATTTGGGCAATATCATCGGCAAAATCGAGTGCAAGCGAGTCGCTTGTCATTGATTTTTTTTCATCTTTCATACGACCTCCTATTTATTCGAATGCATGGTAGTCCTTTTAAAAAAAATCTTCAAAAAAATGTTTGACCCATTGAAACAGCTTTTTTATCGGATCCCCGGCTCGGTGACCCAGGCCTCCCACATTCTTTTCGCCATATTTCATTTCATAGAGCACCAGTCCGATGCCCGTGGCAAAAATAGGACTGGAAGTGGATTCGACCATACCCATGATTCCTTTGGGAATCCCGATTCGCGCCGGCAGTCCGAATATCTCCTCTGCCAGCGGCGTGGCCCCCTCAATAAGGGATCCGCCGCCGGTAAGCACGATACCGGCACTGATCTTCTCGGCATATTCCGAACGCTTGATTTCCTTGGCCGCCAGGCTGAAAATTTCTTCCATGCGCGGTTGGATAATGGACGTTAGAAATTCCCTCGAAACTTCGCGCGGCCCTCTTCCCCCTATCCCGGCAACTGTAAAGACTTCATTCTTCGAAATGAGACTGGAATGGCAGCATCCGTTCCTTATTTTTATTTCTTCCGCCTGTTCCAGAGGTGTACGCAGCCCCATCGCGACATCACTCGTTACATTATGGCCTCCAAGCGCAACCGATGCAGTATGCCGGATGGCACTGTCATAAAACAGAGCAATATCTGTCGTGCCCCCGCCCAAATCGACCAGGGCAACACCCAGATCTCTTTCGTTTTTATCCAGAACAGATAGACTCGAAGCCAGCGGCTCCAGTACCAGTGAAGACACATTCAATCCCAGCCTCTCGACACTGCGAACAATATTCTGGGCTGAAGTCAGCGCGCCAGTGACGATGTGCACTTCCGCCTCCAGCCGGACACCGGAAATGCCGACGGGATTCTTGATTCCGTCCTGATTGTCCACAATAAATTCCTGCGGTAAAATATGGAGCACTTTCCGGTCAATCGGCAGAACAATGGCCTTGGCTGCATCAATCACTCTGTCCACATCGACTTTCGTAATCTCGTGATCGGATCGGGAAACCCGAACCACACCGCGGCTGTTGACACTTTTTATATGATCGCCTGCAATCCCGACAATGACATCGTCGATCTCAATACCTGCTGTCAACTGGGCTTCCTCCAGCGCCTTTTTAATAGACTGAACAGCGCTTTCGAGATTGACCACCACACCCTGTCTCATTCCGACAGAAGGGCTCGTACCCACTCCGAGTATCTTGATTCTTCCGTCGGTTTGTGCCTCACCGATCACCACACCGATCTTGCTCGTTCCCAAATCAAGTCCTGTAATGATTTCCCGATTTTCTTTATTTTTCTCCCCGATGGGTATAAGCATGGATTTAAGCCCTTTCTCCTACAACAACCTGATTGTTGTATCTCAAATCGATGTATTTTATTTTCTGAATTTCTGATTTCTCATATATCCTTTTAATGACCGCTTCAAGATAACGGATTTTCCAATCGTATCCGCCCTCACCGATTCGAACGGGAATGCCTCCTTTTCTCGTATATAAAGTCAGACCATCCTGCTTGAATGCAACCTCCGAAATTTCACCGTATAATTCCGTACGGTCACGAATGATCTGTTTTAAAAAAGCCAGTTCTTCCTTGACATTCGGACTGTCGATATTCTGGCCGACCGTCACACTCCCCTGATAATGGCCGGAGAGAACAGGAAGATCGTACAGCTTTCCCGACTTTGAAGGTAAAATCATCCCTGTCTCATCGATACAGTAGAAACGACTGCTAAAGTTGAGAAGAGCGATGGGATATTTTTCATGAATACGGATTTTCAGCACATTGGGAAATGACCGTTCCAGTTCGACGGAGTCAATAAATGGATTGCTTCTGATTTTCTCGTTTGCAGACCGCAGATCAATCTCCCAGATGCGTTTCCCGGATTCAAGCTCGGTTATTTTCATAATTTTTTGACTGCTGATCAATTCATTGCCCTCAATCTCGATCTTTTTTATTTTAAAAGAATCTGAGTTGCATAGCCATGCGCAGTATTGTTTGACAACGAAAAATCCTGCTGCAAGAACAAGAGCGATCTTGATCATCCTGAAAAGTGATTTCAGCATGTCGTCCTGAATCCCGTCCGAATCGGAGGAATGTTTTAATCTCCGCTTTTTCGGTTTATTCTCAGTCCTTATTTTGTACTCTTCCCGCTCGTCCGGGAAAATGTCCTGTCCGTCATAGCGGATCTCCGATGTCCAATCATTCATATTTTTTTAAATCCGATCATATGGATCTCCAGTTCGAGTTCCACCTGAAATTGTTTCATCACCCGTTCTCTGACTTCATCAATCAGCCGGAGCACATCCTGAGCGCTTGCCAAACGGCAGTTGACGATAAAATTGGCATGCTTTCTCGACACCATCGCATCACCGATTCTCAACCCTTTGCAGCCTGCTTCTTCAATAAGACGCCCTGCATAATCCCCGACCGGACGCTTGAAAACCGATCCGGCCGACGGAAGAGACAGGGGCTGTTTTTCTTTTCTCTTCCTTAAAAAATTGTTCTGGGAAATTTCCATATCCTTTGGATTGCCCTCTTTCAGCAAAAACGACGCATCCACTACAATCGCATCTTTTGGAATGCCGGCCATCCGGTATCCAAAAGTCAGCTCGCTTTTCCTTTTTTTTTCGAGCGTACCGAATCGATCCATCAGCCGGACACTGCTCAACCGGTCGCTGACTTCCGTATCAAAAGCGCCCGCATTGAGAATGATCCCGCCACCCACCTGCCCGGGAATACCGATAAGTGATTCAAGACCGGAGAGCCCCCTTTCAGCGCAATAATGAATCAGCGTTTCCAGATCCGTCCCTGCTCCGGCGTTTACGCTGTCTTCTTTTGATTCGATCTCGCAGAATGCTTGTGAAAGATCGATCACCATACCCCGCAATCCATCATCGCTCACAAGAAGATTGGTGCCGTTCCCGATCACGAATTTTGATAGTTTGTTGTTTTGAGCAAAATCAACAGCGGTTGAAAGATCTTCCAAATCTTTCGGACAGAGATAGAAATCCGCCGGGCCGCCGATCCGAAATGAAGTATGCTTGGACAGGGGTTCATTCGTTTTAATCTCTCCCCGAAACACCTGCCTGAGTTCTTGAAAATATTTTATTTTTACGTCTGTCATTTTTTCATCAATGCAATCAGAGATTCGCCGACTTCCCATATATCACCCGCACCCATTGTAATCACAAGATCTCCCTCGTGGACAATACCATTCAAATATTCCGGAATTTCTTCCTTTGAAGGGATATAGACAACTTGTCTGTGACCAAAGGACCTCGCGGATTCGGCCACAAGCTCTCCGGTAACGCCGGGAATCGGATCCTCACGGGCCGGATAAATATCCGTAACGACAAGTATATCCGCATCAAAGAAAGCACGCCCGAACTCCGTGTGAAAATCACGGGTTCTCGAATAGAGATGGGGTTGAAACACAGCGACGGTCCGCCTTCCCCATCCGTCTCTCGCTGCCTTGAGGCTTGCTTCAATCTCGGTAGGATGGTGAGCGTAATCATCGACAATGAGCACGCCGTTCAATTGAGCCTTGATTTCGAAACGGCGATGCACACCTGTAAATGCCTCCAGCGCCTTTTTTATCGTTTCGAACGGAATCTCCAGCTCGAATCCTACGGCCAGTGCAGCCAGGCTGTTTTTCATATTATGGACACCCGGCAATTGGATTTTGATTCTTCCCTGTTCCCTGTCCCGGTAGATCACCGTAAACTCGGTATGTTCGTTTCTGCATGCCAGATTGATTCCCCTTATTTCCGCCTGGGGCGTCAATCCGTAGGTCAGAATACGTCTTCCAATCCTTGGAATAATCTCCTGAAGCGAATCTTCATCCAGACAGAGCACAACCGATCCGTAAAAGGGTACTTTGTTGGCAAAAGTCACAAACGCCGATTTGATTTCATCCAGATTCTTATAGCAGTCGAGATGATCCGTATCGATATTCGTGATCACGGCAATAATCGGCATCAATTGAAGAAAGGAGCGGTCAAACTCGTCCGCCTCGACCACAAGGTAGTCCCCTTCACCGAGTTTCGCATTCGTGTCCAGAGCGCGCAATTTGCCTCCGACAATCAATGTCGGATCGAACCCGCCTTCCTGAAGCATGAGGCCCGTCATCGACGTCGTTGTGGTCTTGCCGTGCGTGCCGGCAATCGCCACTCCCTGTTTCATACGCATCAATTCACCCAACATCTCAGCCCGCCGGATCACCGGAATCTTGATGTCCATTGCGGTTTTAACTTCGATGTTGTCTTTTCTGACCGCAGAAGAGATCACCACAACATCGGCTCCCAGTACTTGTCCGCCCTCGTGTCCTTCATAAATCACCGCCCCCAGGTCTTCCAGCCGCTTGGTAATCGAGGAAAGCTGCCGGTCCGAACCCGTCACGGTAAAACCTAGATTGAGAAGCACTTCAGCGATGCCGCTCATCCCGATTCCTCCGATCCCTACAAAATGAACACGACGGGTTCTCCCTAAAAATTTTCTTTTATCTATCATAATCCACGCTTCCCGTGTTAATCATGTGGACTTTCGTTAAAAACAAAGTAAAGATTTCAGTTCCGGCGCTTTTCCAGCGCTTTGGTAATCAAGTGCCGCAGATTTTCGGAATCGAAAGGTTCCGAAAGACAATAAAACGATTTAAGATGATCGATATAATTTTTAACTTCTTGGTCTATCCAGACTACAAACACAATGATCGGAACCCGATAGGTTTTATTGATCCAGGTAGCCAGTTGCAGACTGTTTTTGTGATCTTTCAACTGGGTTCCCATAACGATCAAATCCGGTTTTCGGTGTCTGATCATATCAAATGTCATATGTGCGGAATCGGCCAGAGCCGGAGTATCAAATCCCCAGTTCGTAAGCATACATTGAATGTCGGTTGCAATAATGCCATTGCCGTCGGCAACTAAAATCTGTGAATGGTCAGGCATATCACTTTATCTCCGCTGGTTAATAACAACTAAACTTTGATAAAAATTTAAATATTCGCTGATTTTTAAAATTCCAAATGACAAATCCCAAAATCCAAATAAAACCCAATTGCCAAATTTTTAAAATATTTATAAAAGCAAACCATTCTGAACTTCAACATAGATAAATATCGCAATTCATGGTAAGACCTGTGGATTAAAAGTATTTTACAATGACAGTTCGTCAATTTTTGTTTTTGATTTGTGTTTTGAAACTTATTTGACATTTGTATTTTGAAATTTGGTATTTTCATCTTTGAATAAAAATTTGCTAAAGTTCAGTCATAACTCAAAATCTACACTTCCGTCCGTCTGATCATATCTTCCGCTATCATCTCTGCGGCCCTGGGAGCGGCCATTGTTTTAATGCGGCGGCTCATCTGCTCTCTTTGTTCTTCATTTTCCAACAGATGGATCAAAAGATCGCCC